>NZ_JAATTW010000022.1:0-57992 GCF_013414205.1 Pseudoalteromonas sp. MIP2626 | reverse complement strand
GCATAGCTCAGCTGGATAGAGTACTCGGCTACGAACCGAGCGGTCGGAGGTTCGAATCCTCCTGCGCCCACCACTTTATAGACTCCTACTTAGAGTATAAATAAGTAAAGTGTTGGCTAAAGCCAAACGGTCGGAGGTTCATTCTTACAAGATACGTCCTGCGCCCACCACTTTATAGACTCTCACTTAGAGTAAAAACAAGTAAAGTAAAAATGAAAGTGGGTGCATAGCTCAGCTGGATAGAGTACTCGGCTACGAACCGAGCGGTCGGAGGTTCGAATCCTCCTGCGCCCACCACTTTCATATTTTCATACACTTTTAAGTGTAAGAAAAATAAGCCGATGAAAATCGGTTTTTTTATTTTAAAGTTATATACTCTGCTTAGAGTTTAAATAAGCAAACAATGAAAGTGGGTGCATAGCTCAGCTGGATAGAGTACTCGGCTACGAACCGAGCGGTCGGAGGTTCGAATCCTCCTGCGCCCACCACTTTCATACATTAACCGACACTTGAGTCGGTTTTTTTATGCCTGAAATAAAGTGAAATGTAGGTTGCTACCCAGTAGACACCGAGTTTATTTATTCGTCGTAGACGCAGAGCCTAATCACTATATCAATTCAAAGCCTGCTCAAGCCCACTTAACCCCTTTCTAAAGCTGCTCTTTATCACTACCTATGTTACTTTAAACGCCTTGTTTAAAAGGATATTGCAGTATGTTTAAAACCCTATTTATTACGTTATTTTTTATTTTAAGCGCTACTTTAATACTTAGCGTACAAGCTGATGAAGCTAAAGGTTCAATTGTTGTGGGTGCGCAGCAATATGCTAAATATTTACCGCAGTTAAAAAATAAACGCGTAGGGCTGGTGGTTAATCAAACATCAACAGTAGGGAAAACCCATTTAGTAGATAGCCTACTGGCAAAAAACGTAAACATAACTAAAATATTTGCACCTGAGCATGGCTTTCGTGGCGATCACGATGCAGGGGCACACGTAAAAAATACCGTTGATAGTAAAACGGGTATTCCGCTTATCTCCATTTACGGCAACAATAAAAAACCAAGTGCCGAAGTTTTAGCTGATGTTGATGTAATGATTTTTGATATTCAAGATGTGGGAGTGCGCTTTTATACTTATATAAGCTCTATGCATTACATGATGGAAGCAGCTGCAGAGCAGGGGATCGAATTTTTAGTACTCGACAGGCCAAACCCAAATATAGCCTATGTTGATGGGCCCATATTAGAGCCGCAATTTAAGTCATTTGTAGGTATGCACCCCATTCCTATAGTTCATGGTATGACTGTGGGCGAGCTTGCAAATATGATCAAAGGTGAAGGCTGGATCAATCAAGCTGCTGTTTTAGAGCTTAACGTGATCCCAGTTACTGGTTATACGCGCGCAACTAGCTATAGTTTACCGATAAAGCCAAGCCCTAATTTACCAAATGATACTGCTATTTCGCTTTATCCATCATTGTGCTTTTTTGAAGCCACGCCAATTAGTATTGGCAGAGGCACCGACTTTGCGTTTCAGGTTATAGGGTATTCACCGACTGCTTTAGGAGAGTTTAATTTTACCCCGCGTGCTATTAAAGGCGCGGCCCTAAACCCTAAATTTAAAAACCAAACTGTGCAGGGGCTCGACTTACGCCAAGCTACCACTAAAGGGTTAGATTTAAGCTACTTAATAAGTGCTTATAAGCAGCTTAATAACAATAACATTACGTTTTTTGAGCGCGCTGATTTTATGGATAAGTTAGCAGGTACCGATAAGCTGCGCTTAGCTATTGAGGCGGGGCAATCGGCACAACAAATAAAGCAAACTTGGCAGGCGGGGTTGATGCAATTTAAACAGCAAAGAGCACCTTATTTGTTATATGAGTAAAAGGCAGTTTATGTACTTATATTTAAAAAATAAAAATTATTACAGTATAAAAAAGCTATTAATAGTGGCTTTAAGTTTTATGCTGGGTGCATGCAGTTCTTCTGTAGAGCCGCTCGAACCCAAGGCACTATTAACGCAAAGTAAACTTGTTGAGTTGCCTAATGCGCAAGTGATTGTTACCTTTCCTGAGCCAAACCCCAGTAGCCGTGAGTATGTAAATAATCGCGGCACGTTTAAAGCCTATAAAGGCCATGGTCAGCTGTTAATACAAAACCATAGTGCTAAAAGTGCCGATATTTATATAAACAATCAGCTGCTTAAAATTAAACAGTTGCTCGGCGCTAATACTGTGTACCAATATAGTTTGGCTAAGCTAACGCATAACGGGGTTAACACCTTTAAAGTTGCAAACATTCAACCTGCCGGGGCAAGCTTAACGCTGCGCTTTGCGTTTCCTACTTTAAATAAAGTATCACATCAACAGGCTAATTTTAGTGAGGTAGATGCATTAATAGAGCGTGACATTAAAGCGGGTTTTCCTGGTGCTGTTTTAGCGGTAGTAAAAAATGGTGAGTTAATTAAATTAACCGCCTATGGCGATGCAAAGCAGTATCAACAGAACGATTTAATGCTATTACGCCCAGAGCCAATGCAAACTGATACCTTATTTGACTTAGCCTCTAATACTAAAATATTTGCTACCAACTTTGCATTAATGAAGTTAGTAAGCGAAGGCCTATTAAATATTAATAAGTCAGTGCAATTATATTTACCAGAGTATCAAGGCGATGGTCGAGAGCAGCGACGCGTAAAAGATTTACTCACGCATAGCGCAGGCTATCCGCCGGTGTTTGATTTTCATCGTAAAGACAGTAGCAATGGCGATGTGTTTTACTCACAAAATAGCCATACTACAAAAAAACTCTTACTTACCAGTGTGCCACTTAGCGAAAAATCGCTCGGGCAGCATGTTTATTCAGACATTGATTACATGATTTTAGGAGTATTGGTTGAGCGTATAACCGGTCTTTCACTTGACGATTACCTAGAGCAACAAGTATATGCGCCATTAAAATTGCATAACACTGTGTTTAACCCCCTTAAAAAAGGCTTTAATGCTCAGCAATTTGCCGCCACAGAGCTGGGTGGTAACACGCGAGACGGACGAATCAAATTTGATAATATTCGCACCCATGTTTTACAAGGCCAAGTACATGACGAGCGTGCGTACTATTCTCTAGGTGGCGTAGCAGGGCATGCGGGGTTATTTAGTAATGCGCCAGATTTAGCCATACTTTGTCAGCTACTATTAAATAATGGTGGTTACGGCGATAAGCAGCTTTTTAGTGCAAGTGCTTTGGCGCAGTTTTTAACCCCACAAAGTAGCGATGAAACCTACGGGCTGGGCTTTAGGCTTGCTGGTAATAACCAAGCAAGGCGTTGGCACTTTGGCCCTTACGCAAGCGCACAGGCTTATGGGCATACAGGTTGGACAGGCACAGTAACGGTAATTGATCCCGTTTACGACTTAGCCATTGTTTTATTAACTAATGCGCGGCATACGCCAATTACAGGCTCGCAAAAAAGTTATCAATTTAGTGGTAAAAATTATGAAACTGCACAATATGGCTCGGTTGTTTCATTAATATACGAAGCGTTATTAAATCAATAAACTGACAGTATAAATAGCATATATCAATGTGCTTAGTGGTTTACTTAAATGGGTTTTGACTGTAAAACTTAAGCTAGATAACAAAGTGTAAAATATTTACCCCGTAAATAAGCACACTAAAATAAAGGTTAATTTATGTCTTGGTATTCTATTTTACCGCCGTTAATCGCCATTGCTGTCGTATTTTGGCGCAAAGAGGTCATTATGGCGCTGTTGCTTGCAGTGGCTTCGTCAGAGTTTTTACTCGCATTACAGGGGGAGGGCAGTAGTGTATTTAATACCTTTTTAAACACTATTGAACGTATTGTTAGCGTAGCAAGCTCGCCCGGCAATACCCGTATTTTAATTTTTAGTATTTTGATTGGTGCTTTGCTTGCCTACATTCGCGAGTCGGGTGGAGTAGCCGCTACCGTTAATATGTTAATGAACAAAGGTATAGCGAAAAGTAAGCGCCAAGTTGGCTTTTTAACTATGTTTACTGGCATTGCGGTGTTTATAGAGTCAAACCTGAGTGTACTTACTGCGGGTATTTTATCGCGCGGATTATTCGATAAATTTAAAATGAGCCGCGCCCGCTTAGCTTATATTATCGATAGCACCAGTGCGCCGGTATGTATTTTAATATTACTAAATGGTTGGGGCGCATTTGTACTAGGGTTATTAAGTAACTACGAGTTAGGTGAATCGGCTGTATCGGTACTTTGGGGCAGCGTAGGCTATAACTTTTACGCCATAATCACGCTTGTTATTGTTTTTTACACCATTGCGTTTGATAAAGTACATGGCCCAATGAAACAAGCTGAGCAAAAACTAGAGCTACAAACAACTGACTTAAAAGAAGAAGTAAAAGGCTCTAAAGCACGCTTTATGTTAGTGCCCCTTATTACGCTGATTGTTAGCATGGTGGGCTTTATGTTTTACACAGGTAACGGTGTATTGGCAGAAGGTAGTGGCTCAAAGTCGGTATTGTATGCAACTGTTTTAGCCATAGTTGTAGCTTACTTTTTAATGCTAGCGTCACGCCAATTTAGCCACCATAAGCTAGTTGAAACAGGCTTTAAAGGCATGGGTGAATTACTGCCGCTAGTAGGTATTGTATTGTTATCGTTAACTTTAGGAGCAAGCTTAAAAGAGTTGGGTACTGGTGTGTTTGTGGCATCTTTAGTGGGCGATTACCTCCCTATTTACTTGGTGGTACCGGCACTGTTTTTAACCGGTGCGGTTATGTCGTTTACTACGGGTACATCGTGGGGCACCTTTGCAATTTTAATCCCTATTGGCGTGCCGCTTATTCAAGCATTGGGTTTGCCGCCGTCGTTGGTATTAGGCGCTATTTTAGGTGGCGGTATATTTGGCGATCACTGCTCGCCCATATCCGACACCAGCGCAGTATCGGCAATTGCATCGGGCTGCGACTTACTTACTCACGTTAAAACCCAGCTACCCTATGCCTTGTTCGCTGGTGGCCTGACACTTATAGCCTACTTAGTAACGAGCATAATTGTTTTATAAGCACGTTTATGATTACTCATTTTGAATGACAAAAAGCCTGCAAATTTGCAGGCTTTTTGTTTATACGTAGGTCGGATAAACGGCGCAGCCGCGCCATCCGACAGGTCAGCTACTTACAACGCATTTAAGCTTTGCTCTAGCATTGCGGTAATTTGTTTTACTATTTTTGCTTCCGTTTCCGGCTCAAACTGTTGAATTCTGGGTGTGTGAATATGCCCTGTTGGAATGGTTGAATTAAGTTGATTACGAAGGCGTATACTGCGATACGAAATTTCGTTAGACAGGTATCCACCGCCAGAGCCATTTACGGCAATGCTATTTTTCAGCTCGGCAAGTGTTGCGGGCTCGTAGGTTTTTTCTAAGGTCGTAATCTTATGATTATCAATAACCTTATACGGCCCTTGTGCTTGCTGCATGTTTGTCACGGGAAGGCTAAATTGTACAAATTCGTTACCTGGCAGTGGCTGGTTATTTAAACTTGGGAGCAAGGGAGCTGTTTGTGTCCCGCCAAATATAATATTGGCATTGTCTGGGGCAGTTACGCTGCGGCGCTTACCGGGAAATCTTTCTAAATCAAAATCTTTGCGACCCATGCTTACAGTAACAATCATATCGACATTATTCAGGGCGTAATAGGGCGCGAGGAGTGCTTCGATTATACCTTGATCAAAGTCGGCATAACGAACGGGCACCATAACGGTGTTAATTTCAGCGCTAATGCCTTGGTAGTTAATTACTTGACCATCTAGCAAGAGGGCAGCAACCCCAGATGGGTTACTTTGATTTATGTTTTTATCTAATAAAAAGGGGTCAAAGCCGGTAAGGATAATTTTTTTAGTGCTGCCTTTAGTAAAGCTGAGGTCGTTATGACCGCGACTGCTTTTTTCTAACTGAGTTAAAAGGTTATTTTGCTCAGCAACTGAGAGGATAAATTTTGGCTTAACAGAGCGAATTATTTTACTTGAAAGTAACCGTGCCCAGTAAAGCTCGCGATCATCGTAGTTTTTAGTTGTAACAATGCGTTGTTTGGCGTTTAACCATAATTGACTTGAATAATCAGCGATTAAGTCAGTTGCATGCCGAAAGTTGTTAAGGCTTTTCCATTGCTGTTCAAATTGATTCACCTCATCAGCAAAGGCCATTAGCACCTGAGGCATGGCGTGGGTAGCGGCTTCAATTCGTTGCTCTTCGGTTGTTAAATTGTTACTCAAAACCGAGCAAGAAGAAAAAATTAAACTTGAAGCAAATAGTAGTTTAAGCATGGTAGTCCTATACAGTTACAGCGATTATTTGGTTACTATCCTACGCATCTAGACGCAGTGCAAATTAATTCGTTGGCTAACCATTGATTAACAGCTCCTAACGTTGCAGAGGGCTAATAGCACTAATGCTGTTGTTAAATCAAAAAGAACGCAAATAGATTTTTCGATAAGTGGATTGTTTAGTTACAATGGCGGCAGTTATATTTTGTTCACTTAATTTTAGGCTGTTATGCAACTCATTGAAATAAATAAAGCGCGTTATCGTAAGCATTTAAACCGTGTTATTGCCGGTTGTGCTGTGGGTTTAGCTGTTGGGAGCTTAGCTATATCGCAAACGCTGATTGCTTTGTTTCCTGATGAGAGCGGCACTCACTTTCATTGGAACGTAGCGGGCGTTGTTATTAGCGCATTAGGGCTTGCGTGGTTACTTAATAAATACCGCACGCATCCGTTTATGATTGAAGTGGTGTATGTGTGGGAGCTTAAACAAGCGCTTAATAAAATAACGCGTAAAATGGCGAAATTAAAGGCAGCAGGGCGTGAAGGTAATAGTGATGCGCTATTGGCTATTCATTACAGTTACGCGGGCTCTAAATTGTTATGGCAGCTCGATGACAATACAATCACTATGGATGACTTAGCAATTAAGCAAGCTGAGCTGGATAGTGTGGCGGCTAAGTATAATTTAACACTTGATGCCAATGACTATGATGCAAGTATTTTAAAGAACTTTTAAAGCAATTTTAAAACGATTTTAAGTATTAAATAGCTTTTTAATTAGCGTATTAGTTGCGCTTTTTTCTTCTGATAAGGGTTTAACATGAGTTTAATTGTTTATGGCGTATCTCTTTCTCCTTATGTACGCAAGGTGTGTCTGTGTTTGGCTGCAAAGCAGTTAGATTATAAGTTAGAAATAGTGTCGCCGTTTAATCAACCGGCTTGGTTTTTTGAGTTAAATCCATTAGGGCGTATACCAGCGCTTAAAGATGGTGATTTAGTGCTGGCTGATTCGAGTGTTATTTGCCAATACCTTGATGATAAATACACAGGGAATACAGCATTACTTGGCGACACTGTCGAGCAGACTGCTCAGGTACGCTGGTTAGAAAAATACGCTGATTATGAACTTGCCCCATTAACTACTTTTACTGTGTTTCAACAGCGAGTAATTAATTTAGGTATGCAAAAAGTATGTGATGAAAGTTTAGTAAAGTTGGCTATGAATGAGCAGTTACCACCGCACTTTGACTACCTTGAAGGCGTGCTAGGTCATAATGATTACTTTGTAGGTAACGCGTTAACCCTTGCTGATATAGCGTTTGCGTCGCAGATAATCAATATGCAGCATGCGGGCGAGCAGATTAATGCACAGCGCTGGCCAAATTTAGCTGCACTTTTTGAGCGTGTAAAAGCATTACCAGCAATGCAAACTTTATTACAAAGTGAGCAGGCTATGCTTGCGTCAATGCAATAGTGTTTAAGGTTATTTAGTTCAGTAATTAATAGCGTTTAGTTTAGAGGGAGGCTCTATGAAAAAAATACTGGTTGTGTGTTTAGGTAATATTTGTCGATCGCCTACAGCTGAAGCGGTATTAAAAAAACGTGCTGAGCAGTTAGGTATTGCCGTTAAAGTTGATTCGGCCGGTACTATAGGTCATCACGAAGGCAATCCACCAGATAGCCGATCTATGCAGGCGGGCAAAAAACGAGGTTATAGCTTCAAAGGGATTTATTCGCGTAAAGTGCGCAGTAGTGATTTTACTGAATTCGATTTGATTTTAGCCGCCGACAAACAAAATTTAGCCGATTTAACTCAGCGTTGCCCAGCACATTTACAGTATAAGCTTGCACTGTTTTTAGAGTTTGGTGAGCAGGCTGTAAGTGCTATTCCCGATCCTTATTATGGTGGGGACGATGGTTTTGAAAAGGTGCTAGATTTAATTGAAGCAGCAAGTGATAAAATATTAGCTAAATTAACCCCCAATATTTAAGTAATGGCCTTGTGCGTTACAGTGAATAATAAAGGCGCTAAATTGCGCCTTTTTTATTAGAAAATTTATGATTACTTAGCGAGAAAACCCTGTGATCTTTAGTCGCTGGGTAGTTCACTAAGTTATCGGTTAATTTTGAAGTCGAGCCGTACTTGGGTTTTTGCTGTTACAGGTATGCCATCTTCAAATTTAGGAGCATAGCGCCATTGCTCTACCGCTTTTTTTGCCGAGTGCTCAAAAGTTACGCCGCCATTTGAATCAAGCACACTCACGTTTTTAACAAAGCCTGCGGTGTCTACTTCAAATTCCATAACTACACTGCCATCTTTACCTTGGCGTGCTTTGCCCATAGGGTAGTCAGGATTAACACGATAAAGCGGGGTTTGTTCTTGGCTTTCTTCCCAAGGCACCATTTTAGCAATAGCTAAGCAGTGCTTAGTTGCTTGCTCACTTTCGCCTTGCTTTTCGTATAGTGCTATAAGCTTAGAGTGAGCGCTTAGCTCGGCGCTGTGATCGTAGCTTAAGTTATTATCAAATACGGTGACTATGCGGTTTAACCTTGTAATTGCTGAATCATATTTTTTACGACCTTCATCAAACGAGGCCATTAAAAAATCTGATTTGATACGCTCTACAGCGTTTTCAGGTAAGTTTGCTTGGTAATACTCGTCAGCTTCTTCGGCGTAGTGTTTAGCAGAACGGTATTTTTCTGGCACAAACTTTTTAACTAACAAAGAGGCTGCAGCAAATTGCATGTCGGCTACAAATCTTGGTTTTTTAAGCTCCTTTGCTATATCAACTATACGTTCCAATTGGCTATCGGCCTGACGCGCTGATTTAGTATTGCTTGCCATACCTAGTAAGGCGTCTATTGTCTCGACTGAGCTTTCACCATGATTGTTAGCTAAAATATTGTACGCCTGTTTATACAGTTCGTAGCGTTTAGCTTCGTCTTCCTGGTTAAATCCGCTGATAGCTTTAGCGTAATTAATGGCTAAATTTGCGGTGTTATCTGCGTTATCGCCATATACTTTAGCACCTAAAGAGTAAGCGAGTTTGGCAGCTTGTTGTATGTTTTCGTTGGTATCTACGGCGCTTAAGTAATTTTGGTACGCTTGAGAAAATGCAGTGTTTGCATTTGTAGCTTCGCTTGCAAAAGCCGATGCAGTAATAACTGAAAGGTTAAGGCTAAGCAGTAAGGCGAGTTTATGTGGTTTCATAATGTTCCATATTATAATTATTATACTTTTTAACACATTAACAATTTACTTATAATTAGTCATGAATTGATGTAAATAAAGGTAAACAGTAAGGGCTTTAGTGAGAATTATATATTGTAATTATGCATTGATAATTAAGCTTCTCGTCGCCATATAATTGCAATAAATACCCTTGGATTTCGATCTTTTTGTATTCTTTTGTGATAATATCACTTCATTATCGTGTCGTAGTTATTTAAATATTTGGATTTGTCGTGGCGCAAGTAAGAGCAAGAGTTCAGCTTAATGTTGGCAAGAACAGTGATATTCCCGCTGAAATTATCTCGTTTACTGATTTAAAAGATGGCAAAGAACATATTGCTATGGTGTTTAACAACGCTGATACAGAGCAAGATGTACCGCTTATTCGTATGCATTCAGAGTGTTTAACGGGTGATGTATTTTACTCGTCGCGTTGTGATTGCGGTGAGCAGTTAAATGAGTGTATTGAAATGATGCACGAGCAAGGCGGTATTTTATTGTATTTACGCCAAGAAGGTCGTGGTATTGGTTTGTATAATAAAATAGATGCTTACGTGTTGCAGTCGCAAGGTATGAACACTTATGAGGCAAATAATCATTTAGGTTTTGCCGATGATTTACGTGATTTTTCGGATGCGGTGCTAATGCTAAATGCGCTTAATTTACCCCACGTTAAATTAATGACCAATAACCCTAAAAAGCTTAATGCACTAAGAGATGCTGGTATTACGGTTGATTCGGTTGTGGGTACGCACGCACACATTAAAGCCGGTGTTGCGGGTAATAAAGCGTATTTAGAAACCAAAATTAAACATGGCGCGCACATGTTAGATATCAAAAAAATTAAAAAACCTTAAATTAAGAGTAACTATGTCTACACAATTACGAGTTTTTAAGGCCGATGCTGCCCTAAAGTGGTTTAAAGCGGGCTGGCTTATTTTTAAAACCCAGCCGCTTACTTTTATTTTTATGCATTTATTTATTGGTATTGTTGGCCTGTTGTCGTTATTTTTACCGCTATTACAAGTGATAGCGGCTTTAGCTACGCCATTTTTAACCGCAGGATTTTATCAGGCTGTGCTTACTAAGCAGCAAGGCGGTAAAATTATGCTCGCTGATATTCTCAAACCCATTACCACTAAAGGTAATCGTTTAGGTTTACTGCGTTTGGCTTTGTACCAAATGGGTGCGGGTATTTTAATGGCATTATTAGCAAACGGTTTATTTGCCGATGCAATTGCGGTTATGGCGCAGCCAGATTTAGATCCTAATATAGCAATTAGCCAAATGTTAGAGAGTATTTCTATGGCAAGCGTGGTGCTATTTTTATTAGCGTTGTCGGTTTATTTAACTGCATTCGCTTACGCGGTTCCATTAGTTTACTTTAATAAAGAACAGCGCATTTTTAGCGCTCTTAAAAACTCCTTTATGGTGTTTTATTATAATATTTTACCGCTAAGCGTTTATGCTATTATTTGCGGGTTGTTTATTGTGCTTTCGATGTTTTTATCGTTCTTACCCTTGTTGGTTTTAATGCCTATTTGCTACATTAGCTTTTTTGTATCTTATCAAGCTATTTTTATGCCGGTTGTACCACCAAGTGACGATAGCAATATTACGCCATTAAGTAGTGAGTCTAGTGGGCGTTTTGACGCTTAATGGATGATAAGTTAAAGCAGAAATTAAAAAACTATGTACTTTGGTTGTTATCAAGGCAAGAATATTCACGCCGAGAATTAACGTTCAAATTACAAAAAAAAGAAGCCACAGATGAGTTTATCGAAACCTTGCTTGATTGGTGCGAAAAGCACAATTTTGTAAACGAGCAACGTTACTGTGAAGGCTTTGTTAGAAAACACATATTTAAATGCCATGGCTTAAGGCGCATTCAAAGCGAAGCTATGGGCAAAGGGATTGACCGTTCATTACTTGAAAAAGTAATTGAAGAGCTTGAAGTAGATTGGTTTGAGCTGGCGCAGGATGCGTACAATAAAAAATATTCAAATACACCGGCAGACCTCGAATACAAAGACAAGGCCAAGCGCGTGCGCTACCTAATGTATAGAGGCTTTAGCTACGATGAAATCGATTTTGCAATGCAAGCACAGTAAATACGGGTGAGACCTTCACATGCAGCACATGACTACCGCACAAATTAGACAACAGTTTTTAGACTTTTTTGCCAGCAAACAACATCAAGTTGTTCCTTCAAGCTCGCTTATACCGGGTAACGATGCCACTTTGTTATTTAACAATGCCGGTATGGTGCAATTTAAAGATGTATTTTTAGGCGCAGAAAGCCGCCCTTATACGCGTGCGACTAGCTCGCAGCGCTGTGTACGTGCTGGCGGTAAACATAACGATTTAGAAAACGTTGGTTATACTGCGCGTCACCATACATTTTTTGAAATGTTAGGTAACTTTAGTTTTGGTGATTACTTCAAGCAAGACGCGATTAAATTTGCGTGGCAGTTTTTAACAGAGGAAGTAAAGCTACCTAAAGAAAAACTGTTAGTTACTATTTACCATGACGATGAAGAAGCGTTTAACTACTGGTCTAACGATATAGGCTTACCTGCAGATCGCATTATTAGAATTGCCACTGCAGATAACTTTTGGTCAATGGGTGATACCGGTCCGTGTGGCCCGTGTTCTGAAATATTTTACGACCATGGCGAGCATATTTGGGGCGGTCCTCCTGGATCACCTGAGGAAGATGGCGATCGCTTTATCGAAATTTGGAACCTAGTATTTATGCAGTACAACCGTCAAAACGACGGAACTATGCTGCCACTACCTAAGCAATCGGTTGATACAGGTATGGGGCTTGAGCGTATTGCTGCTATTTTACAAGGCGTTCATTCAAACTATGAAATTGACTTATTTAAAGGCTTAATTGCCGCTGCTGCAAGTGTTACTAACGCACAAGACATGGACGATAAATCACTACGCGTAGTGGCGGATCATATTCGTTCGTGTGCATTTTTAATCTCTGACGGGGTTATGCCATCTAACGAAGGCCGTGGTTATGTACTACGTCGTATTATTCGCCGTGCTGTTCGCCATGGTAATAAGTTAGGTGCACAAGGTGCCTTTTTCTATAAATTAGTAGCTGCACTTATTGAGCAAATGGGCCAAGCGTACCCAGAGCTTGCAAAGCAGCAAGAAATTATTGAAAAAGTATTACGCATTGAAGAAGAGCAGTTTGGTAAAACGCTAGAGCGTGGTTTAGCTATTTTAGAAGAAAGCTTAAGCGACCTTAAAGGTGATGTAATTCCTGGCGACTTAGTATTTAAACTTTACGATACTTATGGCTTTCCTGCGGATTTAACTGCAGATGTGGCGCGTGAGCGTCAAATGACGATTGATAATAAAGGCTTTGAAGAGTGCATGGCGGTGCAGCGTAAAACAGCGCAGCAGGCCGGTAAATTTGGTGCCGATTATAACGATCAACTAAAGTCAGACAAACAAACAACTTACAAAGGCTACACCACCACTAGCCATAGTGCGACTGTGGTTGAAGTGTTTACTGGCAGTGAGTCGGTTTCATTACTAGAAGATGGCCAAAAAGGCATTGTAATACTAGACCGTACGCCATTTTATGCAGAGTCGGGCGGCCAAGTTGGTGATACAGGTGTAATTAGCGTTGCTGGTGGCGAGTTTACAGTAACTAACACGACTAAATTAGGTAATGCATTTGCACACCACGGTATAGTACAAGGCCGTATTGGTCTTAACGATAAAGTAGAAGCAACAATTGATGACGCACGCCGCGAACGCATCAAGAAAAACCATACTGCTACGCATATATTGCACGAAACACTGCGCCAATTATTAGGCGAACATGTAGGTCAAAAAGGCTCGCTAGTTCAAGCAGAGCGTTTGCGTTTTGACTTTTCACATTTTGAAGCTGTTACCAAAGAAGAATTACGCGAAATTGAACGTGTAGTAAACGATGAAATTCGTTGTAACTTTGCGTTAAGTACCGAGCTTATGGCAATAGATGACGCTAAAGCAAAAGGTGCAATGGCGTTATTTGGCGAAAAATACGATGACGAAGTACGTGTAGTTACTATTGGAGATTACTCTATTGAACTTTGTGGTGGTACACATGTGGAGCGCGCAGGTGATATTGGTTTATTCAAAATAGTATCTGAAAGCGGTATTGCTGCGGGTGTTCGTCGTATTGAAGCGGTAACCGGCGCTGACGCGATTGCCTACGTGAGTGAGCAAGAGCAAAAGCTAAACGATGTAGCTTCTGTTGTTAAAGCCGACAGCGCGTCAGTACTTGAAAAAGTAACAGCGTTGCTTGATAAGTCAAAACAGCTAGAAAAACAAATTGCACAACTTAACGATAAGCTAGCAAGTGCTGCGGGTGCATCATTACTTGATTCAGTAGTAGAAATAAACGGTATTAAGCTATTAATAGCCAACGTTAAGGGCACTGAGTCAAAAGCGCTACGTGGTATGGTTGACGACCTTAAAAACAAAATAGGCTCGGGTGTTATTGCACTAGGTGTTGCAAGCGATGATAAAGTGAGCTTAATTGCTGGTGTAACTAAAGATTTAACCGGTAGAGTTAAAGCCGGTGAGCTAGTTAACCATATGGCCAGCCAAGTAGGCGGTAAAGGTGGTGGCCGCCCAGATATGGCACAAGCAGGTGGCTCTGAGCCAGAAAACCTAACTGCAGCATTAGACAGTGTAACAGCTTGGTTTACTGAGAAAACACAAGCTTAAGTGGCACTTATTGTTCAAAAATTCGGTGGCACTTCGGTTGGTTCAATAGAGCGAGTTGAGGCGGTTGCCGACCTTGTTGTTAAAACTAAACAACAAGGCCATCAAGTGGTTGTAGTGCTCTCGGCTATGTCGGGAGAAACCAACCGCTTAATTAATCTCGCCAAACAAATAGATACTCGGCCAAGTAGCCGTGAACTTGACGTATTACTTAGCACCGGCGAGCAGGTTTCGGTGGCATTATTAGCTATGGCTATTATTAAACGCGGTCATTCTGCTGTGAGTTTATTAGCCGATCAGGTTAATATTTTAACCGATAATATGTTTGGTAAAGCCCGTATTACAGATGTAGCAGCAACGCGTTTAAAACATGAGCTTGAGCATAACCGTATTGCAATTATTGCGGGTTTTCAGGGCCGTGACATTGAAGGAAATGTAACTACATTAGGGCGTGGCGGTACCGATACTTCGGCGGTTGAAATTGCCGGAGCAATAAAAGCTGACGAATGTCAGATCTATACCGACGTTAACGGCGTATATACTACAGATCCTCGTGTTGAACCTAATGCACGACGAATGAGCCAAGTCACCTTTGCTGAAATGCTAGAGTTAGCGAGTTTAGGGGCCAAAGTATTGCATATTCGTTCAGTTGAAGCAGCAGGAAAACACAATGTGCCACTTAGGGTGCTATCAAGTTTTTACCCTGATGCTGGTACATTGATTAGTTTTGAGGAGAGCGATATGCCTGGCAATGTCGTTTCGGGTATTGCGTTTAATCGTGATGAATGTTTGATAAATGTAGAGGGTGTACTGAGTGGTACACAATATCTTGCAAAGATTTTGAAACTTTTTGCAGATAACGGCATCGAAATAGATATGATTAATCAAGTTAATCATAATGTTGACAAAGTAGACTATGCTTTTACTGTACATACAAATGATTATTTACATGCATTAGACGTTTTAACAGAGCAGCAAGCTCAGTTAACAGCACAAAATATTTTTGGGTTAACAACAGTAGCTAAAGTATCTGCTGTTGGTATGGGTATGAAGTCACATTCGGGTGTTGCTAGTTTATTTTTTGATGCATTAGCTGCAGAAAATATTAATGTTATTTTAGTGTCTACATCAGAAATTAAAATATCGGTTTTAATAGATGAAAAATACCTAGAGTTGGCTGTTCGTGCATTACATAAGATATTTTTAACAGAAAATGAATAGATTGATAGGTTTTACTTACTTTTCAGTCTAATTTTCATTAAAATGTTCTAGCGGAATCTTATAATTTTATTGGAACAAGGGAGCAAAAGAATGCTAATACTAACTCGTAGAGTAGGTGAAACCCTAATGATCGGTGACGAAGTAACCGTTACTGTTCTAGGTGTTAAAGGGAATCAAGTTCGAATCGGTGTTAACGCACCAAAAGACGTTTCAGTGCATCGTGAAGAGATTTACATGCGTATTCAAGCTGAAAAGTCTAACCCTGAACCTGGCAATGCTTAATCAGCAATGTACATAACTTAGTTACATACTGAGTTATTGCCAAAAGCCACTCACTGAGTGGCTTTTTTGTGTATAAAATTAAGTGTTTCGGCAGTTAATATGTGCTTGGATATATACTGCATACCTTTTTTGTTTTTTAATAGTATGCCGCGCTCTGTGGTTATAACTTCGTTAATATCTGACCACAGAAGTTGGGTGTTTTTATAAAAGTTACTCGATTTAATCCCTTCTTCGTCAAGAGTAAGGGTGACCTCAGATCCCGAGGCTTTACTTAGCATTTGTCTAGTAACCCACCAAGGTCGGCGATAATAAAAGGCAATACATTCGAGCACCGCAACCATGATCAGAAAAGATCCTAGGTAATGATCGTCTAAACCATAAATCCCAAATAATCCAAGTGCTATTAATAGTACCAATAAAAAATATTTTGGTTGCGCGCGCTTGCTATGTGCAACTGATTCGTCAAAGCACTCATAAAAATAAGGCTTATCAAGCGTATAGGTTGTTGTAAGTGTCATATAGGAGTTCTTAAAACATAATTATATGCATTTTAACAAGCTAACCAGTAAATGCGCAGTTATATAATAAATAACTGCATAATAGATAAAGATATTGGCGTTTATTATTTATCAGATCCAATCTTAAGTTTAGGTGTTATTTTATTACACGCATAAAAAAACGGCTCATTTTAGAGCCGTTTTTTTAATAAATTAGAAGAATTAACAGTTAGTTTCTTCTGCATTTACACCTTCTTTTACTTCTTCACATGCATCTTCAACTTTGTTTTGCACGTCAGTTACTGCTTCGTCAATACGTTCACCAGCATCTTCTGCGTGGTTATCTTCACAGCCCATAATAAATAAACTTGCGAATAGGCCAATTAGTGCTGCTCTTAAAGTTGTCGAATTCATAATGTAATTCCTTGTAAATTTTGATTTAAATGATTTTTAATTAGTTTAAAACTTTAGTTTGTTACCTAGGGCTTTTTGCCACGTAGGGCACCCGATACTAAAGATATAACTAAAAGTATTAAAAATATAAAAAATATAATTTTTGCAATACCCGCTGCGGCGCCTGCTATACCACCAAAACCTAACACTGCAGCAATTAAAGCAATTACTAAAAAAGTGATTGTCCAGCGTAACATTGTATTCTCCTTGGTTTATCAAATTTGCTCAATGGATATGATGCGAGTTACGTGCCAATGTTTTTTTACTTTTAAATCAATAGTTTGTTTTTGTTTGTGTTATTTCAGCGTGCACTCAATGGTAAGTTTTACGCTTTGCTATGTAATTTATTCATACTGATACAAGTGATTATGGATGTTAGTTTTTTATAAGAGAAGTTAGCGCATATTGATTTTTAGAATTGAGTTTAAGAGCTATTAAATTGCAGTTCGAGACTTGCGAGCATAGCGGGCTTAATAACAGCGGCTATTTAAATGGTTGAATAATTAACAAATATATTTGGTAAGACCAATTACCAGTGGTGAAATTACTTTATGCTAATAGAACTGTTAACGCTTTACTTTAAGTGCATTATTAACGGTTTTTAGGTCGCCTATATAACTTTTATTTATATTCACTATTTTTATTATCTATGTAATAGCGCGTATCTAGTCCTTTTTGTAGTGTTAAGTTAATTAATAGCATGTTAGTTTTGTTTAAATTGGTTTTACCAATTTACAGGCTATAGACAAAACACTGTTTTTTGTTATTATTCGGTGAATAATTATTTACGTAAAATGATTTTTTATTTTGATTTCGGTATAAGTTTTATAGGAGAGGAAAATGGATATCGCTGCTTTACTTACAACAGCAAGCAACTTAATGCTAACCGGTATGGTGGGGGTGTTTGTGTTTCTGTCATTATTAATTACCTGCGTTACGGTTATGTCTAAGCTGGTATCTCGCTTTGCAGAGCCTGAGCTTGCAATGCCTGCCAGAACACCGTCTTTTAAATCACAAGGTGTGCCTAATGAGCACATCGCCGCAATTAGTGCTGCCATTGCTCAGTACAAAACAAACAATAATTAAAGGAGCACTTAAATGGCTAAATTAAAATTAACAGAACTGGTACTACGTGATGCGCATCAATCATTGTTAGCAACTCGTATGCGCCTTGACGATATGCTACCGATTGCAAAAAAGCTTGATGATGCAGGTTATTGGTCTATTGAGTCGTGGGGTGGAGCTACGTTTGATTCGTGTATTCGTTATTTAGGTGAAGATCCTTGGGAGCGTATTCGCGCACTAAAAAAAGCGATGCCAAATACTAAACAGCAAATGCTATTACGCGGTCAAAATTTATTAGGTTACCGCCATTATGCTGACGATGTAGTAGAAAAATTTGTAGAGCGTGCCCATAAAAATGGCGTTGATGTATTTCGTATATTTGATGCAATGAACGATGTACGTAATCTTGAAACGGCAATTAAAGCGGCTATAAAAGTAGGCGCACATGCCCAAGGGACTATTTCTTATACAGTAAGCCCTGTTCATACGCTTGATATGTGGTTAACGCTAGCTAAGCAGTTGGAAGATTTAGGCTGTCATTCAATTTGTATTAAAGATATGGCGGGTTTATTAAAGCCGTACGATGCTGAAAAACTAATTAAAGCACTAAAAGAAACTGTATCTATTCCAATTGCAATGCAGTGCCACGCCACAACAGGTTTAAGTACTGCGACTTATCAAAAAGCGATTGATGCAGGCATTGATATGCTTGATACCGCAATTTCATCTATGAGTATGACTTACGGACACACCGCAACTGAAACTATTGTATCGATAGTTGAAGGGACTGAGCGTGATACTGAGCTTGATTTAAATCACCTTGAAGAAATTGCTGCTTACTTTAGAGATGTACGTAAAAAATACGCGGCATTTGAAGGTAGCTTAAAAGGGGTTGATGGCCGTATTTTACTCGCGCAAGTACCTGGTGGCATGTTAACTAACATGGAAAACCAGCTTAAAGAGCAAGGCGCAGCAGATAAGCTTAATGAAGTTTTACTTGAGATCCCACGTGTACGTGAAGATCTTGGCTTTTTACCGCTTGTTACACCAACGTCGCAAATTGTAGGCACTCAAGCGGTACTTAATGTACTAACGGGTGAGCGCTATAAAACAATTACTAAAGAAACAGCTGGCGTATTAAAAGGTGAATATGGCCTAACACCAGCACCTATGAATAAAGAGCTACAAGAGCGTGTGCTTGATGGAGCAGAGGTAATTACTTGTCGTCCTGCAGATAATATTGCACCTGAGCTTGCAACGCTTGAGGCTGAATTATTAAAAGAAGTACAAGAGCAAGGTTTAACTCTTGCTGATGAGCAAATTGATGACGTACTAACGTATGCATTATTCCCACAGGTTGGTTTGAAGTTTATTAAAAACCGTAACAACCCAGATGCATTTGAGCCAGTTCCTTGTGTTGAAGATAAAAGTAATAAAGCTCCCTCTAAATCAGCTTCAAATAACAACAGCGTTAAAGCTGAGCAATACAGCGTAAAAGTAGACGGTAAGGTTTACGACGTTGTTGTAGCTCAAGGCGGCGAGCTTAAAGAAGTTACATTAAAAGACTCAGAACATATTCCTCAGTCTGCTTCGGTTGCATCAGGCGAAACACTTAACGCCCCTTTAGCCGGTAATATTTTTAAGATAAAGGTAAAAGCAGGGCAAGTTGTGAATGAAGGTGATGTAGTGATTATTATGGAAGCCATGAAAATGGAAACTGAAATACGCGCTACGCACACCGGGACAATTGCTGAAGTGTTAGTTGGTGAAGGCGATGCTGTAACTACCGGCGACGCTATGATTGCATTAGCTTAGGAGTAAATAGAGGATGGATGGTATTTTAAACCTCTGGCATGCCACAGGCATTGCTAACTTTACATTTCCAGCGTTGATTATGATTGCGGTAGGCTGTTTATTATTGTTTTTGGCAATAGCCAAAAAATTTGAGCCCCTATTATTACTACCTATCGGCTTTGGTGCAATATTAACTAATATTCCGGTGGCTGGTTTATCCGACCCCGGCGGCTTACTGCATTATGTGTATTATGTAGGTATTGATACCGGTATTTTTCCACTATTAATATTTATGGGAGTAGGCGCGTTAACTGATTTTAGTGCGCTAATTGCTAACCCTCGTATGTTGCTATTAGGTGCAGCTGCACAGTTTGGTATTTTTGCTACACTGTTTGGCGCTATTTTACTTAACTATGTACCTGGTTTTGAATTTAGCCTGCAAGATGCGTCGGCTATTGCGATAATTGGTGGAGCTGATGGCCCAACCGCTATATTTTTAGCCTCTAAACTGGCACCCGACTTGTTAGGTGCGATTGCGGTAGCTGCTTATTCGTATATGGCATTAGTGCCAATTATTCAGCCGCCAATTATGCGCGCATTAACCACGGTTGAAGAGCGCCAAATAAAAATGCCAGAGCTGCGTAAAGTATCTAAAAAAGAGAAAATTATTTTTCCGTTAATGGTACTTAGCTTAACAGCAATGTTTTTACCTGCGGCGATACCTCTGGTTGGTATGTTTTGTTTAGGTAACTTAATGCGAGAGTCGGGTGTTGTTGATAGATTAAGTAACAGTGCTCAAAACGAAATCATCAATGTTACAACTATATTTTTAGGTTTAGCTGTAGGCTCAAAGCTTGCTGCAGATAAGTTTTTAACTGTTGAGACGATTGGTATTTTAGTGCTTGGCGCACTGGCTTTTGCTATAGGTACAGCCTCGGGCGTATTTATGGCTAAAGGGTTAAATAAAATATCTAAAACGCCGATTAATCCATTAATTGGTGCTGCGGGAGTATCGGCTGTACCCATGGCGGCGCGCGTAGTAAATAAAGTAGGCCTTGAGAGCAATCCACATAACTTTTTACTTATGCATGCAATGGGGCCAAATGTTGCCGGAGTACTAGGCAGTGCAGTTGCAGCAGGTATTTTATTAGCACTTGTTGGCTAACATCAATTTTAAAATCCAACCGATTAGCGCAGTTTACTGCGCTTTTTTTATACTTAATTTATAGGGATAGGTTTTTATCGACTGTTTTTGTTACAGTAAGCTACTTGTAATTAATTAAGGATAGCCGGCATGCATGACACTCCTTTGGCAAAATATTTACCTAATGTTAGCAAGCTCATATTTGGTTGTATGGGACTTGGGGGAGGCTGGAATAAAGACCCCTTAACTAATACTCATACCCAGCAGGCACATGTTTGTATAGATACAGCAATAGCCGGTGGCATTAATCTTTTTGATCACGCCGATATTTATACATTTGGCAAAGCTGAGCAGGTGTTTGGCCAAGTCCTTAAGCAGCGCCCAAAGCTGAGAGAGCAAATTTATATCCAGTCAAAGTGCGGAATTCGTTTTGCCGATGAGCAAGGGCCAAAGCGCTACGACTTATCAAAGCAATGGATTGAGCAATCAGTAGAGGGCTCTCTTAAGCGGTTAAATACTGATTATTTAGATGTACTTATGCTGCACAGACCCGACCCTTTGATACAAGTTGAAGAAGTAGCTCAGGTATTTAGTCGCTTAAAAGAAAGTGGCAAAGTACGTCATTTTGCGGTGTCTAATATGTCGCAGCAACAAATACAGTTTTTACAAACAGCCCTTGATATGCCCATAGTTGCCAACCAAATTGAAGCAAGCTTAAAGCAATCAGCCTGGGTTGATGAGGGGGTATATGTCGGTAACCGCGATGGCAAAGACATTAACTTTACTCCCGGCTTTATAGAATATTGCACCGAGCAGGAAATACAAATTCAAAGCTGGGGTAGCTTATGCCAAGGATTATATTCAGGAAAACAGCTGCAAAATGCATCACCAGCAGATATTAATACCGCTATATTAGTGGCTAAGTTAGCAGCACTTTATAGCACGTCTGCCGAGGCTATTGTATTGGCTTGGTTACTGCGCCATCCGGCGTTAATTCAACCGGTAATAGGCACAACTAATGCTAAGCGACTGGCTGCATCGTGCAGCGCTGTAAATATAGAATTAACCCGAGAGCATTGGTATGCATTATATGTCAGCGCCAAAGGGCACGAGTTACCCTAATTTAGACCCCCACTTAAGGTATTACTATGAATATATTCGTTATTTTAATTAGCTTGTTTGTCGCATTGTTAATATTAATTCCGTTATTAGAAAAGTATCAAAGTAAAATAGGCTTAGATGGCGCTAAAAAATACAGTAAGTATATATGGCCACTGGTAATGGTATCGTTAGTGGTACAGCTAATTTATGTATTAATGAATTAGTGTGTCAGTCTATTATTCATAGGCAAAAAATTATAGGTACAAAAAAGCCTTTGCAAGTTACCTAGCAAAGGCTTTTTTAATAATGATTTAATATTACTTAAGTGCTAACTGTAGTTCGCGGTTGCGCTCTAACTGGGCAATAAAGTTATCAGCAATAGGCTTAAACTTGGCAAGCTCTGCACGTGGCAGCGGCTCTGACTTAGGCAATTTAACGGTTTTAGGATTACGATGAACACCATTAACTAAAAATTCATAGTGTAAGTGTGCACCGGTCACACGACCAGTAGAGCCAACAGTACCGAGTTGCTCACCTTGCTTAATTTTTTGCCCTGTTTTTACTAGGCGTTTATTAAGGTGCAAGTACTTAGTTACGTACTGTGTGCCATGGCTAATAAATACATAGTTACCATTATATTTACTGTAACCCGATTTAATAACTTTACCGTTACCTGAGGCAACTACCGGCGTGCCAGTGCGCGCTGCAAAGTCTATACCGCGATGCGCTCTAACTTGCCCCGTTACTGGGTGCAAACGTCGCGGGTTAAAGCTTGAGCTTATATATTTAAAGCTAACCGGTGCACGTAAAAATGCTTTTTTCATGCTGCGCCCTTCAGGGGTATAAAAACTACCGTCAGTGTGGCGAATTGCAGCATAGCGCTGGCCTTGGTTAACAAATTCCGCAGCAATAATTTTACCAGTTCCAATAAACTCACCATCTACATAGTGAGATTCATAAATTAAACCAAACCCATCGCCTTTGCGAATATCGTTAGCAAAATCTACATCCCAACCAAATATATCGGCAAAGTTCATTATTTGGCGCTCGCTTAAACCTGCAGCTATTGCTGAAGTCCAAAAGCTACTAGAAATTTCGCCGCCTACTGTTTTAGTTAGCGTTTCTATTTCTTTACTATCGATTGAAGTGTCGTATTGCCCTTCATCGTTTAAGGTAACAAATAAAGTGTCTGTTTTTGAAATAACGTAACGCAGCTGTGCTAAATCGCCATCTTTTGCGGTGGCAAAACTCAGTGTTTCACCCGGGTGAATTTTAGTAAGTTTGCGAGTTTCTGCGTTAGTGTTAATTAATTTATGTAACGTTTGAGCTGAAAAGCCAGCACGTTTAAAAATAATAGCTAAGTTATCTCCATTTTTTACTTGGTGATCAACAAAGTCGTATTCTGGCAGCTTGTCTGCTGCTTGCTCTGAGTTTAACGCAGTTAATTTTTCGTTGTCATCAACTTTAACTTGTAACTCATAACGCTTGCCAATTTCTAGCGTGTTTTCACTATTGTCTTTGGATGCAGTGGCTTTTTCAGAAGGGAGAAAAGCTAAGCCAGCAATAGCAGAAACTAAGCCTAAAATAAGCAATTTGTGTTTTTTGGGGAGCGTGTGAACCACGTGAACCATAACGTGCCTTTTTCTGCTGTCAAGAAAATTAATAGATTATCTTGCAGGATATAACGAATAATGTACGAATACTAGTATTTTGTAGATTTAAACTAATGCTAAATTAAGCTAAAATCACAGGGCTTATAGGCATCTTAGTATTAAAGTAGCTTATGATCTAGGTGTTTTATTAATCTAGAACTAGGGCTAAACCGCGGTATTTTTGAGCAAAATAATAAAACAATGATACTTCATCAAAGTTAGTAATTTAAAAACCAAAGCTGCAGCTGTTTGTGCTGTTTTTAAAGTGTTGCAAACAGTTATCTTTACTCGTTTATGCAACTTATGCCGCTTTGCCTTATTTAGTGACGCTATCGTTTAAAAAGTTGTTTTAATTAGGTAATAATTTGCTATCTTAGTTACATAGGTTTATTGACTCTAAAAGTGCTACTTATCTAGTAATAAGCCGCGAGCATATTAATAATTAACCCCTTCGTTAACAGAATTTTTTGGAGTAACACACAGTGGATTTACAAACCGCTCTTGCAGAGATAAAACGCGGTACAGAAGAGATATTAATTGAAGATGAGTTAGTTGAAAAATTAAAATCTGGAAAAAAACTAAAAATTAAAGCGGGCTTTGATCCAACCGCGCCTGATTTACACTTAGGTCACACGGTACTTATTAATAAAATGAAAACCTTTCAGGACTTAGGTCATGAGGTTGTATTTTTAATTGGTGACTTTACCGGTATGATTGGCGACCCAACAGGTAAAAACGTAACGCGTAAGCCGCTTACTCGCGAAGACGTGCTTGCTAATGCTGAGACTTATAAAGAGCAAGTATTTAAAATTCTTGATCCGGCAAAAACCACGGTCGCATTTAATTCTACCTGGATGGAAAATTTAGGCGCAGCTGGAATGATCAAACTTGCAGCACGCCAAACCGTTGCGCGTATGTTAGAGCGTGATGATTTTAAAAAGCGTTACGCTAGTGGCCAGTCTATTGCTATTCATGAGTTTTTATATCCGTTAGTACAAGGTTGGGATTCGGTTGCACTTGAGGCTGATGTAGAGCTCGGTGGTACTGATCAGCGCTTTAACCTGCTAATGGGTCGTGAGCTACAAAAAGACGAAGGCCAAAAACCACAAACAGTAATAATGACGCCGTTATTAGAGGGCACCGATGGGGTGCAAAAAATGTCTAAATCGTTGGGTAACTATATAGGTATTACCGATGCGCCTAACGATATGTTTGGTAAAATAATGTCGATTAGTGATGTGCTAATGTGGCGTTACTACGACTTATTAAGCGGGCTGTCGATTGCTGGTATTAACGCGCAAAAAGAGCGTGTAGAGCAAGGTACAAATCCTCGTGATATTAAAATTGAGTTAGCAAAAGAGCTTATTGCGCGCTTTCATAGTGAAGCCGATGCACAAGCAGCTCATGATGACTTTATTCAGCGCTTTCAGAAAAAAGCTCTGCCGGATGAAATACCTGAACTAACAGTAACCATTGAGCAAGACAGCATTTTAATTGCTAACTTGCTTAAAGAAGCTAACTTAGTTGCTAGTACATCAGAAGCAATGCGCATGATTAAGCAAGGTGCAGTTAAGCTCAACGGCGAAGATAAAATTACAGACACTAAACTTGAAATAGCAAAAGGCAGTACGGCTATTTACCAAGTAGGTAAGCGTAAGTTTGCAAATATTACTGTAGCGTAAAGCTAAACGGTAAAACGCTAAAAACCAGCCACGGCTGGTTTTTTTGTGCTTATATTTTTTGTATTTTTAATAATAGGTGTGTAACTCGCCCTTAGCTAAATGTTTTTAAGTATCTCTATGCAAACAACGACCAGTAACCAAAATACCCGCGCTTGATTTAGTCTATTAATAGTAACCGGCACGTCCTCAGCAATAGGGAGGCGTTCGGTACCAATACGCATTTTGTTAAAACGTTCGCCAAAATACACTGCAGGCCCGCCTAGTTGTACGCCTAATGATGCAGAGCAAGTGCTTAAAAGCCACCCAGTATTAGTTTGATAAAAGTGCCTGCCATAATGCTTTATATAATGCATGCTTAGCTTGCTCGCTTTACTGGCTGCAATAGTCAGTGCCAATAAGCGCATAGGAATAAATTCAATAATAAACAAGGTAATTTTAAGCGGCTTTAAAAAAGGGCTGTTGGGTTTAATGTTACTGCGCCATGCCTGCTCAATTAAAGTAAGTAATCGATAGGCAAGCGCTGCAATAGGGCCAAGTACTAAAAAAACAAATATCACCACAAAGTAATATCTTGCAGTACGTAATATTAGGCTCTCTATTAAGGCTTTAATTATGCCTGCACCAGAGAGTTTAGTAACGTCTCGGGCTACTAATGGCTTTAATAGCTCACGGGCGGCAGATTTTTGGTTTTGTTTGGTAAGCTTAGCAATGCGTAGTGCTTTTTTATCAATAGCTTTACTCTCAAGGCATAAATATAAAATAAGTCCGGCGAGTAATTCAGGGTAAAATGCAAATTCCAGTAGTAATACAATAATAATAAGTACCACACTTAAAATAAGTGTACTGGCAAGGGTTGCGGCTAAATATTGATAGCTATTGGGTTCTGCTACTTTATAAATACGCTTACCAATAGCGCTAAAAATAGCCGTTAAAGCAGTGTTAGGATGATACCAACTAACAAGTGGTAAAAAGCGCTCAGCAAGGAGCGCCATTATAAACACAATAAAGTCCAAGTGATTTTGAACCATATTGCTGAGCATTTACAGTGAAACTGCCGTTAGCTTTTCAAGTAACGCCACTACCATTTTAGATGAATTGATTGATGCTGTTTCTAGGTATTCTTCAAACGAATGCGGCGACTCTTTGCCGGCAATATCTGACATCGAGCGAATAACCACAAACGGTGTATTAAGTGTATGACAGGTTTGCGCAATTGATGCCCCTTCCATTTCTACTGCAAGCATTGTAGGAAAGTCGCTACGGGCTTTTTCAATGCGTATTGGGTCACACATAAATATGTCGCCGGTACAAATTAAACCAACTAAGGTTTTTACGTCACTAATTTGCGCAATAGTTTGCTCTGCAGCAGCCACTAATTTAGGGTGTGCTGCAAAACCTGCTGGCATTTGTGGTACTTGACCTATTTCGTAACCAAAGGCAGTTACATCAACATCATGATGACGAACTTCTGACGAAATAACTACATCGCCCACATTTAATGACGGATCAAAGCCGCCGGCAGAGCCGGTGTTAATTACGCAATCAGGGGCGAAGTTGTCAATAAGTAATGTAGTTGCAATAGTTGATGCTACTTTACCAATACCAGATTGAACCAATGTTACTGTGTTACCTGCTAATTCACCGGTATAAAAAGTAAAACCAGCTTTAGTTAAAGTTTGTGGATTTTGCATTGCTTCGCGCAAAATTTTAACTTCTGGCTCCATTGCGCCAATAATACCAACATTCATAGTGTTAAGTTCCTGAGTTTGAATGCGCTGATTATACGTGAAGTTAGCGCTAAAAAACAAAAAAGCGAGCAGTTTTACTTTGCTCGCTTTTTATTATGTTATTTACGTTAAATTTCGGCTAGTGCTGTAGAGTGCGCTTTAGCTTGAGAAGGTGATAGTACCGCTGGTTTTTGAACTCGGGTACGAATAGGGCGAGCTGTTTGCGTAGCCGCAGGTTTACCAAGTTTAAACATAATAGCGTCGCGTACTTCACTTGGGCGATAGCCTGATTTTACTTTCATACGAATATGCGGGATGCCAGCGGCCTCTAATGCGCCATTAACAAACCAGTCGCGTTGTGCTTTATGGCCATCTTTATTGGCATTGTTTACTAAGTCTACGGCTGCCACTATGGTCATTTTTTCTTTATCGACTAGCACAAAATCAAGCTGTTTATTTTTAGCTTTAGCCATTGCTGCACGCTTAGACTTTGCCGATAAACCTTGTTTGCAATCAATCACGTCGATTAGTTTTACACGACTAACAATTTTATACTGATCGCCCACTGCGCGTTCTAATAAATTTAAAAAAGCACTTTCTACTTGAGTAAATACATTTTGCTTGCGGGTAAAAGGATAAGGGTTTCCGCCATCATCGTTAAACTTTGACGCAACAACAGAGGCCCCAACAACTAATACTAAAATTGATAATAAAGCGAATTCCATACGGTAACTCCATAACAACAAATTGACACTGCTTAAGTAAAGCAATTAACGTGCCTAAATTAGTTGGTTAAGTAGTATGTTTCCGTATGGATATTGAATACTGCAAAATAAGAACTTAAGCTCTATAACCGCCAGCAACGCCTTTAACTGCAATAGCGATTGCGTCGTGCGCATGCAGCGATTCGTAATGATTTATTTGTAACCAGTAATCACAGTATTGTTGTGTTTCTAGTAGCGCTTTAATTTTACGAGCAGCATCTTCACAAAACATTAAATTTTGACCATTTAGGCGGGCAAACTCTTGTTCATCTTCACGTTTCACTGCCGCTTGTACTGGCGTTTTTAATTCATCTTCAATCGTGTTAATTAAATTAACTACGTCAAATTGAGTAATATTACTGTCGAGCTTTACTTTTACATTAGCAATTGAGCGCTGCGAGTGTGGGGTGGCTACAATACCTTGCGTAGTACCTAGCCATTCTAGTGCTTCTTTTTGACTGAGGGTTTCTTGACTGAATTTTTCGGCAAATGCATTTTGTATCAGCTGACGCGCAAGTGCCGCTGAACATGGGCAAGTTGATGAATAGGTTACATCAACACTTAGCTCGTAATTAATAACACCTTGTTCAATTGTGCTGGTTAATATAACGGGGTAGCTTTTCCAGCCAGCCTTGCCGCTTAATAACGATTTACGGCGCAGTGGTAATTCAAACTTAAATTCTATAAGTGCTTTATCACTTAAGCCTTCGTGGCTACTAATAAAAAAATCGAGCGCTTGAGCTAATGTTTGAGGATTAACTTGCTGCTCAGTAGAGAGCGTGTCGAGCGCTAAAAATAAGCGCGACATATGAATGCCTTTTGCATCTTCTTTGTGTAAGTTTACAAAAGCGCGGGCTTTAGCATTAACAGTAACTGGCGTTATGCCATGCGACTCAAAAATAAATGGCAGTTCAATTTCACCCATTCCCACCCAGTCTAATGTACCAGTTTGTAAGGCGGGAGCCGTGTTAGCTATATCGGGCATATTAGTTTGCATGGTGTGTTACTCGTTATTAGCAATAATAAAGCGCCGCATTTTACACTAAATAATTTATTGCTGGAATGATGAGTTGTAGCCAGCTAATGATTCAAACAATAAATATTAGAGTTTTTATCGCACAACATGAAAATAGCTGATAGAAAATGCTAAAATTAACCATAACATGCAATTTAAACCTTTTTGTAATTAAGCTAAGAGAAACACTGATATATGACCGATTCTTCTTTGAGCCCTTGGGCTCGAGTTCTTTCTAGTTTAATAACTCGGTTTGGTGAGTTTAAAACTGCAGCCATTTGCTATGCTTTGTTATTGGCAGTTTCGCTTGTTTTATCAAGTATGTTTTATTATGTTGCCGTTGGAGAAGTTAATCTTGTTGATATATTGGCAGTGGTATTTTTTACCTCTGTGGTATCGCCTCTGGTTATAAGCGTGCTAATAAATTCAATCAGGCAACTAGATGCCTCCTATGCATATTTAGACAGTGCGACAAAACAAGAACAGCTACTCAATCAAACATTAAAAGATAATATAAATCGCTTAAATGTAGAAATTGATGAGCGTAAAATGGCGTTCCATGCCAAGCACCGGGCAATAGAAGAGCTAAGAAAAGAAATTGCTGAGCGTAAAAAAACACAACAAGAGCTTGCCCAGCAAAGTATGCTACAGCGCTCAATAGTAGACTCCTCCCCCGATTTATTTTATTACCGCGACAACAACGGTGTGTTTGCTGGCTGTAATAAAATGTTTGAAGAAGTAATGGGTAAAACCAGTGACGAATTAATCGGTAAGAGTGCTGAACAAATATTTCCTAATCAATTTTTATCTGAAGTTTTAAAAACCGATAAACAGGTAGAGCAAACTCATCAAGCATTAACTATAGATGTTCAATACGATGTGGGCGGCGAAACGCGTTGGTTTGAATTACGTAAATTGCCATTTATTAACGATAAAGGTGAGTACATAGGTTTACTTGCATTTGGCCGTGATATTACGAGTCGTAAAGAGGCTGCAGAAGCACTTGAAACAGCCTACAAAGATAAAGGTAAGTTTATTGCCACTTTGAGCCATGAGTTGCGTACACCACTTAATGGCATTGTTGGTTTAACACGTATGTTGCTAGATACAGAGCTTAATAAACAGCAGCGTAGTTGGTGTAATACGGTGTTTTCGAGTGCCGAAACACTAGGTAATATATTTAACGACATTATAGATTTAGACAAAATAGACAGAGAGCAGTTAGATATTGCAACTAATGCTATAAACGTATCTGACTTTATTAATGATGTGGTTAACTTTGCAGGCCTAATTGCTGAACAAAAAGATCTTTCTTTTGATATTAAACGCTTAGGCATGCTAGATATTTATGCGCAACTAGATCCAACCCGACTTCGCCAAGTTGTTTGGAACTTAATAAATAATGCGGTTAAATTTACTCATAAGGGCAGTGTAACCCTCACCTGTATTCGTGAAAATCGAGATGATGGCCCTTGGCTTACCATGAAAATATCAGACACCGGAGAAGGCATACCAGCCGAACAGCTCTCTCGTATTTTTGATATGTATTATAAAGCGCCAGATCTTAAAGGCACCAATGCTATTGGTTCTGGCATTGGCTTAGCAGTAACCAAAGCCTTAGTTGATGCAATGCAGGGGATTATTTCGGTTAATAGTACCGAAGGCGAGGGGAGCTGCTTTATAGTAGAAATACCGTTAATTTTATGTAGCGCACCCACTGAGAATAGTTATGTAGGACGCAGCTTAAATATACTGTTAGTAGAAGATGTGCCGTTAAATGCCGAAATTGCGACTAACTTACTTGAACAGCGTGGTCATGAAGTTATTTGGGCTGAGACCGGCGAAGATGCATTGTCTTTTGTAGAAACTGAAGACGATTTAGATTTGATCTTACTTGATATGCAGTTACCCGATATAAACGGTGATGAAGTAGCAAGGCAAATAAGAGCCGATAGCCATTTTGATAAATTACCTATTGTAGCGCTTACCGCAAATGTGCGCAGTGCAGAGCAAGAGCTAGAGGGGATTTTAATCCAAGGAGCGCTCGCTAAGCCTATCAATACGGTAAAACTAGATAAAATATTAGCTGATTTATTTGGTATAAAACAAACAAGAAGTAATGAGCCACAATTAAAAGTAAGTGCAGCAGCGCTTGCTGACATTAATGCACATTTACTTGATGTTGAAACTATAGAAGACTTTGTAAACTCAATGGGTTTGGTGGTGTTTAAACGCAGTAGTCAGTTATTTGAAAAACTCAATCCCCAGTATCAGCAAGAGTTACTTACCTCGTTAAACTCAGGCGACAGAGAAGAATATAAATCAGTTGCACATAAGCTTAAAGGTGCTGCGGGATCTGTAGGCTTAAATGATGTGCAATTACATGCAAAAGTAATGGAGTATGGTGCGCTGAATGAATCTGACGAGGTATTAAAGCAGTGGTTAGATGTTTTAGCAGACAAAATAAATGAAGGACAACATGCCCTTCATTTATTCTTACAGCAATTAGAGTAACTAATTAGCTGTCGATTTTACCAATGAAGCGATAACCTTCACCATGAATGGTGCTGATCAACTCAGTTGTTGAGTTGTCGCTTTCAAAGTGCTTACGAATACGACGAATTGTAACATCAACTGTTCTATCGTTTGCACGTAGCTCACGGCCAGTCATGTGTTTAATTAATTGCTCACGGCTAAAAATACGACCTGGAGAGTCAAGCATTAAACGCAGTGCTCTGTATTCGCCTTTAGGTAGACGTTTTGCGTCTCCACCTGGAGAAGTAAGACAGCGACTGTTTTCGTCAAGTTCCCAACCGTTAAACGTAATTACACCATTTGTTTCAAGTGCAGACTCTTCACCACCTAGGGCAGTACGAGTAATTAAATTACGCGCACGAATAGTTAATTCGCGAGGATTAAACGGTTTAGTAATATAGTCATCAGCACCAATTTCTAGGCCTAAAATACGATCTACATCATTGTCACGGCCTGTTAAGAAAATAAGACCGACTTTGCGTTTTTGGCGTAACTCACGTGCTAAAATTAGCCCGTTTTTACCCGGTAGATTGATATCCATAACTACAAGATTGACGTCGTCATTATTTGTAAGCTTATCATGCATGTCATCGCCATCAATGGCTTCAATAACTTTGTAACCTTCAGCTTCAAATAAACTAACGAGGTTTAGTCTAGTTACGTCTTCATCCTCTACTATCAGAATGACTGGCGTTTGCATTTTTAATTAACCTTTTGGTGTGTTTTATTTATAAAAAAAACCGGTATAGTTTTATAAACCGATTACTAAAAGAGTATAGGATTATATCTAATTGTTAACAAGTAAAAACAATTAGAGAAAAACAGCAGGATCCGCACAGCCTACTTAAAAGGTATAGAGTAAAGCTACTGTTTAATTGATCTTTAAAATTGGATGCATATTTTGAATTATTAAAGTCAAAGCCATTTCCCTTTAGTAATTGATACATCCATCAATCAGGTAAAGATACTTAAAATAATCAGACTAATTCAAAACGAAATTATATCACTTTCCAACCTTTCATCAATGTATGTGATATCTTAAAAGCATTAAAGTTCAGAAAATATTTAACTTTAAGCAGTTAATTCACTAAATAATATAGTTGAATAACGAATGCTCTATTAATGAGGTCATAAAGTTAAAATTCAAGAGCATGCTTATAATTAATCAGTACGTTATTTAAGCTGTGGTGTTGTTGGTGAGTGTCGTTTTTACTTTAACTATAAAAGCTGTTTTACGCTCAGAGTTTACTTGGATATTACTTAACAGGTTTGCCAGCAGATAGACGGCTTGAAATAGTTCTCGTACCCTACCCTTATTTATTTGTTATAAAAAGGTCAAATACTTGATTTTACTATTCCCCTCAATATTTTGACTATTATTGCTAAGCGGTAAAAATTCAGGAGGGTAATTAATTTTATAAATAAGTTTGAGCACGTGAGGTGCTCAAACATGAGCATTATTAACTGCTGTAAACGGCAAACTTATTATTTTTAAACACGGTGTGATAGTTATCAAATTGTGCTTCTAAAATTGGCGGGTATTTTAAAAAGCTATTAGCAACAATATTCAACTTACCTGCTTTAGTTAGGTGCTGTTTAGCATTGGCTAAAAAGGTTTCAGCCACTGTGTAGTCGGTTGCAATACCGGTATGAAAAGGTGGGTTACTAATAATAAGATCGAACTTACCTGTAATGTTAGTAAGTCCATCACTTAAGAGGGCTTCGCCTTTAATGTTATTAAGCTTAAGGGTTTGCGTTGTTGCATAGATTGCCAAAGCGCTCACATCACTACAAACAAAGCTCAATGCCGGATTTTGCAGCCCTAAATAAGTTGCAATTAAGCCAGCGCCACAACCAAAATCGAGCACAGTACCTTGCTTAATAAACGGAGCGTTTTCAAGCAATATTTTAGTGCCAACATCTAAATTACCGTGATTAAATACCCCAGGAATACTGATAGCGGTAAATTCGCTATCGGCCACACTGACCGTAAATGGCTTATGATAATCGCTAATATTAAACTGACTAAGTTGTTTAAGCTCTGCAAATGAATATAAAACACAGTGCTTTGCTGAGTCTATTTTATTACTAAAATTAGCTTTATCAGTAAGCTGTTTTTCTATTGATTTAACACCACTCTTATTTTCGCCAACCACCAGTAACTCAGCATCTGCTGTAATTACTGCGCGTATATTATCAAGCGCCATAAGAACTTCAGGTTTTGATTTTGGATAGTAAAGAATCACTAAATCAAAGTCGTTACCGCTAATACAGTGGTTTACACATACATCAACGCCGGGTGTGTTTTTGGCAAATTCGCCATTAGCATGATTGTAGCTAAAGGCGGTTATTTTACTCTCAGGGTTGCGCTTTTTAAGCTCGGCTAAAAAGCCATCTTGAACAAAGTTGACCACCAATATAGATTTCCCAACTAACTTTTCGCTATTGCGAAGTAACAGTAGGCTTGGATTGGTTAATACGCTCATAAATGGCTTTACCTTACAGATTATATAATTTACAGAGTTATGTACTTAACCTAAATGTTGGTTAAGGTATTTATTATCCGAAATACAGATTACTTAGTGCGTTCAAACATTAAGTCCCACACACCATGACCTAAACGATGGCCGCGTTGCTCAAACTTGGTTAACGGGCGTAAATCAGGGCGTGGTACGTAGTCGTTTGTTGCTGACTGGTTTTTAAAGCCAGGCGCAGCTTGCATTACTTCAAGCATATGCTCAGCATAATTTTCCCAGTCGGTAGCCATATGAAAAACACCGCCCATTTTTAACTGTGAACGTAATTTTTCAACAAACTCGCCTTGTACAATACGGCGTTTATGGTGACGCTTTTTATGCCAAGGATCAGGGAAAAACAATTGTAAGGTTGTTAAACTTTCATCTGCTATACAATCGGCTAAAACTTCAACCGCATCGTGTTCAAAAATACGCAGATTAGTAATACCCGCTTCATCAGCATCCATTAAACAAGCACCAACGCCTGGGCGGTGTACTTCTATGCCAATAAAGTTTAAATGCGGGGCATTTTTTGCCATTTCAACCAGTGATTTGCCCATACCAAAACCAATTTCTAGCACTACATCATTGTTATTGCCAAAAACTTCGCTTAAATCAAGCATGCCATTTTTATGCTCTAAGCCCATTATTGGCCAGCATTTTTCGATAGCGGCAGCTTGGCCTTTGGTTAAACGACCTTCGCGCTTTACAAAACTACGAATAGTGCGGATATACTTACCTTCTTGCTTTGCTTGCTCAAGATTAGTGTTACTTGATTCACTCATATTATTGGCCTGACAAAAATAACTGGTTTAAAAAATGGTTGCGTATTATCCCTGACCAAGCCATGGATAACAAGCTCTAGCTGATTTTACTAGGTGTATAGAGGCGCTATAGCTTGATCTTTTCACTAACTGCAATAAACTGAGCCGCCATTGAGCATAAGTAAAAAGTAAACTATTTTGGATTTAAATAAACAGCAGTCTGATTGGTTTTCTAACCAAGTGGTTGATTGGTATCATCTTCATGGTAGAAAAACGCTGCCGTGGCAGTTAGCAAAAACACCCTATAAAGTATGGGTGTCTGAAGTGATGTTACAACAAACTCAAGTAGTGACCGTTATCCCTTATTTTGAAAGGTTTATGCAAAGCTTTCCCGATATTATTGCTTTAGCTAACGCCGATGAAGATCAGGTGCTGCATCACTGGACTGGTTTAGGGTATTACGCAAGGGCACGTAACTTACATAAAACAGCTAAAATAGTTCGTGACAAGTATCAGGGGCAGTTTCCTACAACGCTTGAAGAGGTTATTGATTTACCCGGAATAGGGCGCTCTACAGCCGGTGCAGTGTTATCACTTTCACTTGGGCAGCATCACCCCATACTCGATGGTAATGTTAAACGAGTATTAGCACGTTTTTTTATGGTTGAAGGCTGGTATGGTGTTAAAAAAGTCGAAAGCCAACTTTGGCATTTGAGCGAGCAGCTAACGCCTAAAAATAACGTAACCGAGTTTAATCAAGCTATGATGGATTTAGGCTCTAGCTTATGTTCGCGTAGTCGTTTTGACTGCCCTGCATGTCCGTTAAGTAGCCGCTGTGGTGCATTTAAAACGCAGCAGGTAAAAACATTCCCACACTCAAAACCTAAAAAAGCAGTGCCGAAAAAAAGCTGCCATCAGTTAATTATTAAACATGATGAAAAAGTGCTCATGGAAAAACGGCCTAACTCAGGAATATGGGGCGGGTTGTTTGGCTTTTTTGAGTTTAATGAATTGAGCGAACTAGAGGTGTTTATAGCGCAGCAAGGGCTAACAGCTGACTTAGTGGCGCTTGAACCCTTTACCCATATATTTTCGCACTTTGAACTTACTATTAATCCACATGTGCTAAATGTAGTACAAATTCCAGATGTAATTAACGACCGACAATTAGTTTGGTACCCACTAGATCAGTCAATTGAGGTGGGTTTAGCAGCACCAACTAAAAAGTTGGTTAAACAAATTGCACCAATAGGTTAGACTTGTTTATAACTATCGCTAAAGAGAATTAATTATGGCACGTACAGTATTTTGTCAAAAGTTACAAAAAGAAGCTGAAGGGCTTGGATTTCAATTATATCCTGGCGAAATAGGCGAAAAAATCTTTAACAATATCTCTAAAGAGGCTTGGGCGCAGTGGCAGCACAAGCAAACAATGCTGATTAACGAAAAGCATTTAAATATGATGGACCCAGAGCATCGTAGCTTTTTAGAGCAGCAAATGGTTGGTTTTTTGTTTGAAAACAAAGAAGTAGAAATTGAAGGCTACAAACCACCAGAAAAGTAATTGTTATGTGGAATAAAAAAAGGGCTAAATAGCCCTTTTTTTATACCTAAATTAATTAACTCGGTTGTTCTTGCTGCTCGGCACTTTTAATTTGCTCTTTTAAAAATTGAGCAGCTTTAGAATATTCAATTTCTAATTGATCTCTTAAATCAATTAACTTATCGCTGTTTAGTTCATCTGTTTTACATTGCTCTTCAAACACGACGGCCAGTTCAGCGACGCGATGCGCCCCAATGGTTTTAGATATAGACTTTAATTGATGACACCCCTCAAGAATCTCATTAACGTTGCTTTGCATAACACCAAAGTTAATCGACTTTATTAGCTCTTGGCTTTGCTCTAAATACATTTTAAAAAAACGTATTTTCTTCGCGTCATCGCCATTAATGTATTTAGCTACTGAATCCATATCTATTGGCATTGCTGGCTTTTGATGTGGTATGTCTATGCTCTTGTGATTACTTTTTTCATTCCAGCGTATTAGTGTATTTTCTAAAACGTTAAGCTCAACCGGCTTAGTAATAAAGTCGTTAATACCAACAGCTAAACAGCGTTCTTTTTCACCTTTTAAAGAGTTGGCTGTCACGGCTATTATATAAGGCTGTGAAATAACCGAACCTAGCATTTCGGCCTCATTGCGGATTTTTTCGACCATATCGCAGCCCGACATTATCGGCATATGTAAATCGGTTAAAATGAGCGAATAGTTACCTTTTCGCCACATATTAATCCCTTCCTCACCGTTATTAGCTACTTCAACACCGTAACCTAAGATGTGCAGTTGATCAGTTATAACTTGCTGATTCAAAATGTTATCTTCAACTAACAAAATAAGCTTGTTAGCGGCTAAAGCTTGCTCTGTAGTTAAATGGTTATCGTATGCTATGTTTTTTTTAATGTGCTTAGGCTGATGTAAACCTGCAGCTACAAGTATTGATAGCATAAAGTTAGACTTACATAATGGCGTTGCGTTAATATAAAAAATATTTTTATGATTAATAGCTGCATCATCTAGCTTGCTTAAAACGACAACCTGCTGATTATTATCCTCTAAAGAGTAAAGTAAACGCCTTAAAAATGCATTTATGCTGTCCATATTATCAATACCATCAACAACCCAAATGATATCTTTAGCATCGTGCAGAGACTCAATTTCTTGCTCGTTATGCACATAGGTTATTTTAGCGCCCATAAATGATAAATAACGATAGATTACTTTTTCACGGTCAACATTATTGCTTACTACAACAATATGCCTGCCATCTAAGCTATTTTTATGTGCGAACTTAATTTTTCCTGAGGTACTAAATGGCAGTTCTACAGTGAACTCACTGCCTATACCAATATTACTATTAACCGATATAGTACCTAACATTAACTCGGTTAAACTTTTACAAATTGACAAGCCAAGGCCGGTTCCACCGTATTCTCTGGTTATTGAGCTTTCCGCTTGAATAAACGGATTAAATATTTCTCTTAATTGCGCTTGGCTCATGCCTTTACCATTATCGGTTACACAAAAACGTAAAGTGAAGTGCTCTGCAGTGTTGTGAGCTACCTCTACAGATATATTAACCTGCCCCTTATGCGACTCAGTTGTACTCGTAAACTTAATCGCATTACTGCATAGGTTATATAGTATCTGACGTACTCGAGTGTTATCACCAATAAGGTTAATAGGGATATCAGGAGCAATTGATAGGTTTAAATCGAGATCGCGGTGCTTGGCTATAGAAGAAAGTACGCGCACCACCTCTTCAATCGTATCGGTGACAGAAAATGGGATAGGGTCAATATTAAGTTTACCAGCTTCAATTTTAGAAAAATCTAAAATGTCGTCCAAAATACTCAGTAAAGAAAATGCAGATTCACGAATAATAGTACTAAGACGATATTGTGAGCCGTCTAAATTTGTTTGGCGCAGTAAATCTATAGTCCCTATAACGCCATTCATAGGGGTTCTAATTTCATGGCTCATAGTCGCTAAAAAGGTTGTTTTAGTTTCACTCGCTTTTTGCGCATTTAAAGTTTCTTTTTCAAGTGCAAGGGTTCGAGTTTGCACTTCAATTTCGAGATTGTTTTGCAGTTTTTGTAATTCTTTTTGAGTTTTTTCATTCTCAGATAAAGCTGCCTGTACTTTTTTTAATAAAAAATTAATATTTAGTGCAATCACATTCAAGCCATTGCCTAACTGTTCATTTACAGTGCTGTTAAAATTACTGCTATCAGTTATAGCCTGTAATTCTTCGCTGAGTAAGCCCGTACTCTTACGTAAACGGTTATTAATATATTGATTTAATAGCAGCGCTAATACAAATAATGTAATAACCGCTATACAGGCCATAAAATAGGCGCTCAATAATGACGTTTGTTTAGTTAATGTAGGTGGGGATTTTTTTTGCTTTAAAATAAGCTCGCCAATAGGTTGATCGTTAAGCGTTAAAACCTTATGCAGTACACCTTGATCAACTAAGTGCTCGTTAAGTTTAATAGCAGCAATTGCAGGTTTGTTAGTGCTATACACTAGCTCAGTTTGTGCTGTAGCGCTAAAGCGATAGAGCGTGTATTCAAAATTGTCACTAAATATAGAGGTAAGTTCAAGCAGCTCTTGCACTTTACCTTGTCCGTAAATGGTTAAAGCGTCGACAAGAGGTGCTTCTAGCTTGTTAGCCAGTGAAGTAATATCAATAAGCGGTGTGCTTTTTTTAGTACTTGCTTCACTTTGAGAATAAAGTGAAAAGGCAATTATAAATAGTATGGTTATAATTACATTACTTAATAAAAAAAGAGGTAACAAACCTTTTATCACTGAAGAGAACTTACTCTGCATGGATTTTTCCTAATTGGTATATTAATAACACGGTAAGCCTTTACCGTACTTTGAATAGAACGATGTAAAAAATACACAATAATATTAGCATAGTTTAAGTTAAAGTTATGATGCTACTTTTTGCTGGTTTGTAGTATAAATGAGCGGTATTAATTAAAAAAGTCCCGAGTTGCATAAAAACCGTGCAAACAGTTATTAAGAATGAAAAAAAAGTTGACTTGTATCGGTAAAACTCGTTTAATACGCCGCACGCCCAGATAGCTCAGTCGGTAGAGCTCAGTGGGAATTGTATTGAAAATCCTTGTGAAGGGTTTTATTAAAACCGAGTATTGCCCAGATAGCTCAGTCGGTAGAGCAGAGGATTGAAAATCCTCGTGTCCGTGGTTCGATTCCGCGTCTGGGCACCATTATTAAATAATAGTGTTTGAAATCAAAGATATTAAACAGTATTATGCGTGCCTTAGCACACAGTTTTGTGTGCCGACTTAGCTCAGCTGGTAGAGCAACTGACTTGTAATCAGTAGGTCAACCGTTCGACTCGGTTAGTCGGCACCATTTATAATGTAATTTGAAAAGAAAAGCTGTAATCAGTAATATGTTCAAGTTACCTGTCGACTTAGTTGATCGGCACTATTTATTTACTAAATTAGTTTAGTATAAAGTTAGCTTAGAATATTTAGTTAACTCGCACAGTTTATGTGCCTCGATAGCTCAGTCGGTAGAGCAGAGGATTGAAAATCCTCGTGTCCGTGGTTCGATTCCGCGTCGAGGCACCATTTATTAAAAGTTATCAATCTTTAAAATTGATAAAGTGCCTTAGCACACAGTTTTGTGTGCCGACTTAGCTCAGCTGGTAGAGCAACTGACTTGTAATCAGTAGGTCAACCGTTCGACTCGGTTAGTCGGCACCATTTATAATGTAATTTGAAAAGAAAGCTGTAATCAGTAGTCTGTTCAAGTTACCGTCGACTCGGTTAGTCGGCACTATTTATTTACTAAATTAGTTTAGTATAAAGTTAACTTAGAATATTTAGTTAACTCGCACAGTTTATGTGCCTCGATAGCTCAGTCGGTAGAGCAGAGGATTGAAAATCCTCGTGTCCGTGGTTCGATTCCGCGTCGAGGCACCATTTATTAAAAACCTCACTCTTGTGAGGTTTTTTGTTTTTACGGTATTATTTTTCCCTGCAGGCCATTCTATACAGCTTAAAATTGTTCCAGAAAATTTTAAGCTCATACACTACTTACCAACCCCTTAATTATATAAACCTGCTTATAGTTACTTTCAACTTTACAGTTAATGAACTTAGTGATCATTAATACCGAAATAGAGTATAAATAGTTATCCGATAGTTTATGGCTAATTATGTAATGTTATGTAAAGTAAGTTGAGCGTTTTAGTTCAAAGTGCTTGAATTACATTATAAATAGCAGTAATTCAGGTTTAATTATGATTTGGCAACAATACCAGCCAACTTTATTGGCACTCAGTATTGTGCTGCTCAGCGGCTGTGCGAGCAATATAAATTCACAGCAGCGCGAACAAGCACCCAGTAATGTACCGCAGCAATGGCAACAAAAAACCTCTGCGCCGGTATTACACGTACAACAGCAATGGCTTACACAATTACAAAATCCACAGTTAAATCAATTTGTGGAGCAGGCACTTAAAAATAACCAGCAGCTTTTACAAAGTAGTTACGATGTGGCGATCCAAAAGCAGCAGTTAATTGTGTCGGGCGCTGCATTGTGGCCAACCTTGGACTTATCTGCGCGTACTAGCCGCAGTAAGAATAACCGCCCAATTAGTTATAATAATGCAAGTTCAGTGAGCTTGAATTTAGGTTACGAAGTTGATTTATGGGGCAAGCTGTCAGATTTTAATCGCCAAGCTAATTTAAACTACTTAGCGCAACAGGCGCGCTTTGAACAAGCCAAACAACAGCTAGTTGCCGATGTAGTAAAGGGCTGGTTTGATGTAGTAACCGCAAAGCAATTACTTGATTTATATAAGCGCCGAGAAGCCAATGCTTTGCAAAATCTTGATATTATAGAGTCAGGTTATCGTCAAGGATTAAACGAAGCACTCGATGTTTATTTAGCTCGCAACGAGCTAAATAATGAGCGTTCACGTATTGCTACTCAGCAAGCTAGCTTATTAACTACAGCAAGAGTACTTGAGCGTTTATTGGGAGATTATCCAAAAGGAATTATCTCGGCAAATAATGACCTACCAGTTATCAATACCGACATTCCACTAGGTTTACCCTCAGAGTTAATTACCCGAAAGCCAACATTACGTGCAAATTGGTATCAGCTTTTAGCAAGTGATGCAAACTTGGCTTATGCCCATAAGCAACGTTTTCCAAGTTTAAATTTAACGGCAAGTTTAAGTGATACTACTGATAGAGTAAGTGATTTGTTTTCGCCATCTAGCCTAGCATGGTCATTACTTGGCAGTATTTCAGCGCCTATTTTTAATGGCGGCCGGTTAAAAGCGAATGAAGAAATTGCGCGTTTAAATAGCCAAAAACAAGAGCAGCAGTATTTACAAACACTTTACGATGCTTTTAGCGACGTAGAAAATGCGATTACGCTACAGCAATCACTTAAAGCGCAATATACAAGCACGCTAGAAGCACAAGAAAATGCCCTTGCTGCCGAGCAATTATCGTTTGAGCAATATCAAAGTGGCTTGGTTAGCTACACTACAGTGCTTGATGCACAAGGACGCTCGTTCGATGCTCAAAGCTCCTTAATTAGTATTAAAAATCAATTGATAGCAAACCGAGTTAATTTACACCTTGCCCTTGGTGGCGATTTTGCAAACACTTCAACCGAACTACAGAGTAATAGCAATGAAAACTAAAACAGCAAAAATTATTATTCCAATCGCGGTTATTATTGCCACTATTTTAATCGTCATGTTTATTAAAGGTAACCCGCCAGAAGCTAATCGCTTTGGTGCACCACCAAAAGCATCAATTAATGTAGCAGTTCAAATGTTGCAGCCGCAAAACTATCAAGTGATGGTAGACAGCTACGGCACAGTAAAACCACGTACACAAAGCTTATTAGTTGCTCAAGCATCGGGTTTAATTATAAATATAAGCGATGACTTTAGAGAAGGTGGTTTTTTTAAAAAAGGTGCGGTACTAATCCAACTCGACGATAGAGACTATCAAGCAGAGGTTAAATCGGCACAGGCTAACTTATTAACAGCAAAGCAAGGCCTTTTAGAAGAACAAGCCCGCGGGCAGCAGGCTATTACAGATTGGCAGCGTTTAGGTAATGATAAACCTGCAAGTAGCTTGGTGCTACGTGAGCCACAATTAGCTGCAGCACAAGCACAAGTATTATCGGCGCAAGCAACACTTGAAAAAGCCAAGTTAAACTTAGAACGTACCCAAATAATAGCGCCTTTTGCAGGACGAGTACTTAGTCGTAATGTAGATTTAGGCCAAGTTGTTAGCAACAATACTCAGCTCGCTACTATTTACGCAATAGACAGCGTAGAGATTCGGTTGCCAATAAAAAACAAAGACCTACCTTTTATTAATTTACCTGAGCAGTACCGCGACGGTGCTAAAAACCAGGCCGGATCCGTGATTAAATTTAGCTCTGATTTAGTTGGTGAGCAAACATGGCAAGGGCAGTTGGCGCGTACCGAAGGTGCTATTGATGAAAGTGCACAGCAACTCTACGTGGTTGCTAAAATTAATGACCCTTATAAAGCAACACAAAGTAATCAATACCCAATAAAAATAGGGCAATACGTTAAAGCGCAGATCACCGGAAAAACAGTTTCTGATGCACTTATTATTGCAAATAGCACTATTTATCAGGGGTCTTACGTTTATATTGTTGAGCAGGGAGTATTAAAGCGTAAAGATATAACGCTTGCATGGCAAAATGCCGCTTTTGCAATGATAAAAACCGGCTTAAAAGCAGGTGATAAACTTGTTATTACGCCACTGGGGCAAGTTAGTTCGGGTACACAAGTGAATATTTTAGGCGAAGATAATAAAGCGACTAAACCACAAAGTATGAAGCAACGCCCAACAGCAGAGCAATTAGCACAACAAGCAAAAGAGCAAGGCATTAGTGTTGCAGAGCTAGTAAAAAAACGTCGCGCAGCAAAGCAAGGAGATAAGCCATGATTGCTTGGTTTACCAAAAACCATGTTGCTGCCAATTTATTGTTAGTAACTTTGTTGCTGTCTGGGCTGTTTAGTTTATCGACGAAAATACCGATCGAAGTATTTCCTTCGTTTGAAACCGATATGATCAGCATTCAGGTTAGTTTACGTGGCGCGACGCCAGAGGATGTTGAGCAAGGTGTCACTATACGTATAGAGGAGTCTGTACAAGATTTAGAGGGTATAAAGCAAATATTTAGCCGCTCATCTGAAGGTTCGGGCTCTGTCACTGTTGAAGTGGAAAGCGGCTACGATCCTCGAGAGTTGCTCGCTGATATAAAAAGCCGTGTTGATGCTATTAATACCTTTCCTGGGGATGCTGAAAAACCCATCGTTGCTCTAGCTGAGCGAAAACGAGAGGTTATAGCGGTAACTGTATCTAGTGATTATGGCGAAAAAGAAACTCGCGAGTATGCAGAGCAAGTACGCGATCAAATATTACGTTTACCCAGTGTAACGCAGGTTGAGTTAAGTGGCGTGCGCGACTACGAACTGGCTATTGAAGTAAGCCAAGATACATTGCGCCAATATGACTTAACACTGGCGCAAATTTCTAATGCGGTTGCTAACTCAAGCTCAGACATTTCTGCGGGTAACTTAAAAACCCAAGGTGGCGATGTACTTATTAGCTCAAAAGGACAAGCATACCGAAAAGATGAATTTGCCAGCATAGTGGTTAAAAACCAAAGCGACGGTACTATTATTCGCTTAGGTGATATAGCCACAATTAATGACGGCTTTGAAGAAACCCCAGTGCGTACACGTTTTAACGGAAAACAAGCCGCTTTTATCGACGTATACCGAATAGGCCCACAAAGTGCAATTACTGTTGCCGATGAAGTAAAAGCTTATATAAATGCCCAGCAACCTTCATTGCCGCAAGGTTTTGCATTAAGTTATTGGGATGACGACTCAGAGCTAGTTAAAAGCCGTATTGCCACACTCACCACTAACGCTTTGCAAGGCGGTATTTTAGTGCTGGCACTGCTAACCTTATTTTTACGCCCAGCTATCGCATTTTGGGTGTTTATTGGTATTCCGGTGTCGTTCATGGGGGCATTTATTGCTATGCCTATTTTTGGCGTAACGCTTAATGTAATGAGCTTGTTTGGTTTTATTTTAGTACTCGGTATTGTGGTTGATGATGCCATAGTCACCGGAGAGAACGTTTACACCCATTTAAAAACAGCCGAATCGGGCGAACAAGCTGCCATATTAGGTACCCAAGAAGTAGCAACGCCAGTGACTTTTGGTGTATTAACCACGGTAGCGGCCTTTTTGCCATTAGCCTTTATTGAAGGTGCACGCGGGGCATTATTTGCACAAATTCCGGTGGTGGTTATTCCGGTATTATTGTTTTCTTTAATTGAATCTAAATTTGTTTTACCTGCACATTTAAAATATATAAAGCTACGTCACCAAAAAGGTAAGCAATCAAAGTTTGATCTGCTACAGCAACGTTTTGCTGATGGCTTTGAAAGTGCGATTTTAAAATATTATCAACCTATTCTTAATTTAGCTCTGCGCCATAAACTGGCAACGGTGAGCTTATTTGTTGGCGTGTTTTTAATTATTTTAACTATGATCACCAGTGGTTGGACTAAGTTTGTATTTTTTCCACGTATTCCCAGCGAAACCGTACGGGTAAACTTAACCCTGCCTGCTGGCACACCGTTTGAAGTAACTAATAAATATGTGATTGATATGTCGCAAAAGGCCCAGCAATTGCAAGAAAAATACCGTGACCCTGATACGGGTGAGAGCGTTATTTTAAATATTTTAGCAACAACGGGCGGGCGCGGCGGAGTATCTAACTCAGGCGCAGTACGCTTTGAAATTACCCCAGCTGAAAAACGTGATTCAGATATAGGCTCACGCGAGCTTGCCAGTGAATGGCGCGAATTAATTGGCGTTATTCCCGGCGCTGAAAGTCTCACCTTTAGAGCCGAAATAGGTCGTAGTTCAGATCCAATAGATGTGCAGCTTAGCGGTACATCGTTAAAGGTTTTACAAGACGTGGCAGATCATATTAAAACGCGTTTATCGACCTACCCAACTGTATTCGATATTGCCGATAGTATGTCTGATGGTAAAGAAGAGTTACAAATAGAGCTTACAGAGCAAGGCTTAGCGCTGGGTTTAAATAGAGTAAATGTAGCAGGGCAAGTGCGTAACTCGTTTTTTGGCTCGCAAGTACAAAGGATCCAACGTGGGCGAGACGATGTGCGCGTAATGGTACGTTTGCCTATTGATGAAAGACGCTCGGTAGCCGACTTACAAAATATACTCATAAACACACCTGCCGGTGGCTCAGTGCCTTTATCGCATGTGGCTATTTTAATTACAGGGCAAAGCCCGTCTACTATCAATCGAATCGATCGTTACCGTACTTTAAATGTGACCGCCGATATAGAAAAAAGCAACACTAACATGACCATACTCCAAGCTGATTTATCCCAGTATTTGGATGAGCTAATGCAGCAATACCCAGGAGTTGATTATGCATTAGAAGGAGAAGCAAAAGAGCAAAGAGAGTCGTTTGGTTCACTTGCTTGGGCGTTAGTATTTGTATTTTTTATTATTTATGCGCTATTAGCGATACCGTTTAAATCGTATTTACAGCCATTAATAGTAATGAGTGTTATACCCTTTGGCATGATAGGCGCTGTAGTAGGGCATTGGATCATGGGAATGGAATTAACCATTATGAGCTTGCTTGGCATGCTAGCATTAATTGGCGTAGTGGTTAATGACTCGCTGGTATTAGTTGACTATATTAATAAAAAACGCACAGAAGGGATTGAATTAATTGAGGTAGTTAAACTTGCCGGCGCGTCACGTTTTCGCCCAGTTATGCTAACTAGCTTAACCACTTTTATAGGATTAATGCCGTTATTATTTGAAAAAGCGACTCAAGCGCAATTTTTAATTCCTATGGCTGTGAGCTTAGGCTTTGGAATTATATTCGCCACCTTCATTACTTTATTGCTAGTACCGGTAAATTATATGCTCATGGGGCGTTTTCAGGGTTGGTTTAAGTAAATAAGTGTAAGCATTTAGAGTTTAGCTGTAAGTAAGGAATTGCTTGCAGCTTTTTTTTGCCAAAGATTATAAAAATAATTTAGAAAGTTATAACAAAAAAGACAAATAAATAATAAGAGGGATTATAAAAATAAGAAGGTGTTCCCCGAAGTGTGGTGTTGGTGTCAGTCCTGAAACCTTGAGGTTTCAGGGCGGGAATCTGCGGTTTACCGTAGGCTTCTCGGTACATGCCGAGCTTGCACAATAGTATACGAACAGAAACCCTGGTATAAAATTTATCGGCTCAGGGACTTAACCAAGCTCCAGCACCCCAGGGAACAAATCCAGTATATAAGACATAATCGAAAGCTTAAACCCCAAAAGCAAAATATTATTTTGTTTGCGTGGTTATTGTGCACTTATTATTAGTTATTTACTTATGAGTGTGCTTTTTAGCCATAAATATGTTTTTTATTGGAGTTGCTTTTTATCGAGTGGTAGCATTGCCTTAACTAGCAAAATGAAGATATGACAATGAGCGATTTACCAGATTACGAAGAAGCCCAATTATTATTAGAAAAAAATGAAATATTTGTATCACCGGCCGAAGCGCACGGTGTAATTAGTGGTTTATTAGCTTGTGGGTTAACGATTGACGACAAAGAATATCTAGGGCTGTTAAGTGATGTGTTTAACGATGGTGACTCGTTTAGTAATAATTTAAAACAGTTTTTTGGCAGCATTTATAAGCAGGTCGTTGCTAGTTTTAATGATGAAGAGTTTGCGTTTGATTTGTTTTTACCCAGCGACGATGAAACACTTATAGATCAGGCTAATGGTTTGGTTTCTTGGGTTGCAGGTTTTATGCTTGGCTTTGGTTTAAAGCAAAAAGATTACGGTAAATTATCAGCAGATGTAAAAGAAGTTATTACCGATTTTAGCGAAATTACTCGCCTTGATACTACCTTTGAAGAAACTGAAGAAGACAGCCAAGCACTACATGAAGTGATTGAGTATGTGCGTGTGTCGGCATTACTTTGCTTTGCAGAGTTAGGTAAAGATCAAAGTACTGCTAGCACTAAAAAAACACTTCATTAATAGTTTAAGTTAAACGGGTTTGTTGCACATGGTTGAAATACAAAAGTCAGAGTTTAAAGCACGTCGTGAGCGTCTGCTTGCAAAAATGGATAGTAACAGTGTGGCAATTATACCTGCGGCGATCGAAGTTACGCGCAGCCGCGACACTCACTATGCATTTAGACAAGATAGTGACTTTTTTTACTTAACTGGTTTTAATGAGTCCGATGCCGTACTCGTACTTGCTCCAAATAGCGATACCCCCAGTACATTATTTTGCCTTAATAAAGATAAACTAGCCGAAGTATGGCATGGGCGCAGAATTGGCTTTGAAAAAGCAAAAAACGAATATTTGTTTGATGCAACCCATGAATTAAGTGAGTTGAGTGAACAGTTATTTAATTTGCTCAATGGCAAAGCGGTTTTATATTATGCGCAAGGTGCATATTCGGCTTTTGATGGGCGTGTTTTCTCTTTACTTAATACTCTGCGCAGCGCCCCTAAAAAAGGTGACACAGCGCCAAGTACCATTAAAGATATTCGTTTGTTAATTCACGAAATGCGTTTATTTAAATCACCAAGTGAAATAAACATTATGCGCGCAGGCTGCGAAATTAGCGCGCAAGGCCATGTTAGAGCAATGTGTTTTGCCCATAGCGGTGCAACCGAGTATCAATTAGAAGCAGAGCTACATCATCATTATGCAATGCATGGTGCGCGGCACCCAGCGTATGGCACTATTGTAGGCAGTGGCGACAATGCTAATATTTTACATTACACCCAAAACAGCGACGCCCTTAAAAGTGGCGATCTAGTGTTAATAGATTCAGGTTGCGAGCTACAAGGCTACGCTGCTGATATTACACGTACATTTCCAGTGAATGGTAAATTTAGCCCCGAGCAAGCCGCGTTATATAATATTGTTCTTAAAGCGCAAGAAGTGGCGTTTGCAGAAATTAAACCCGGCGGTTATATGTCGCATGCTAATGCTTTAGCAATGGCAGTAATGACCCAAGGTCTACTAGATTTGGGTATTTTAACCGGCGACTTTGACGAGCTAATGGCAAAAGGTGCGTGTAAAGAATATTACATGCACGGGCTTGGACATTGGCTTGGTTTAGATGTACATGATGTTGGCGACTACAAATTAAATAACGCTGAGCGTGCATTTGAGCCGGGTATGGTACTGACCATAGAGCCAGGGCTTTATATCAGCGAAGATTCAAATGCACCGCAAAAATACCGAGGTATTGGTATTCGCATTGAAGATAACTTATTAGTAACCCCAAGTGGTTATGAAAACCTCACCCTAAGTGCGCCAAAAACCATAAGCGATATAGAAGCACTTATGCAAAGCAATAAAAGCGCATAAGACTAGGAGAAAAAAGTGCCTAAGCAGTTTGATGTTGTTGTTATTGGTGGCGGTTTAGCCGGTGCTAGCTGTGCGTTAAGTGTGGCTAAAATAAATCCCGCGCTTAGTATTGCTGTTGTTGAGGCTAATGAAGTAAGTAATGACTATCACCCAAGCTTTGATGATAGAAGCATAGCACTTGCTCAGCAGTCGGTAGAGTACTTGCAAGGCTTAAATTTATTTGCGTTAAATTCACCGTACGCTACAGCAATTAAAAAAGTAAGTGTGTCTGATCGTCACCATTTTGGTAAAGCAGATATTAACTGTGAAGAGTTTGCTAAAGATGCCCTTGGTTATGTGGTTGAAGTAAACCCGTTTGGCCGCTCGTTACATCAATTATTAAACGCTCAAATAAATATCAGTTTATATTGCCCTGATAGCGTAAGTGCCATTGAGCAGCAATTACATAATAATATAGTTACTTTGCAAAGTGGCGAGCAAATAGCCGCCAAGCTGTTAGTTATTGCCGACGGTGCACAGTCGCCAACTCGTAGCTTATTTGGACTTAAGTTTAACACTCAAGCTTATGAGCAAGGGGCTATTATTGCCAATATAGAAGTAGCTGGTGGGCATAATAACCATGCTTTTGAGCGATTTACGCAACATGGCCCCATGGCGCTATTACCTATGAGCAACAACCGCTATTCACTGGTGTGGTGTATGCAGCAACAGCACGTTGAGCAGCACATGGCACAAAGTGAAGACGACTTTATAAGCGCACTACAAAGTGCCTTTGGTTATCGCGGTGGTCAATTTACTAAAGTGGGTATGCGTGCTAATTACCCCTTAGTGTATGGGCAAGTAGAATCGCTTATTGCGCACCGCACGGTAGTAATAGGTAATGCTGCGCATGCAATTCATCCCATTGCAGGGCAAGGGTTTAATCTAGGCCTGCGAGATGTACAAGTACTTAGTAACTTAATTGCCCAGAGCCCAAATGACTTAGGCAGTTATGCATTTACTCGCGAGTATGCCCAGCAGCGCAGCGCTGATATAAATAACGTGATGACCCTAACAGATGGTTTAGTAAGGCTTTTTTCAAATTCATCACGCATACTGGCATTTGGCCGTAGTATTGGGTTGTTTTCGATGGATTTATTCCCCTCTTTAAAAGCGCCATTAGCTAAGCAGTTAATGGGGCAAGTTAAACAAGGTCAAGGTTTATGAAACAAGTACAGGTATGTATTGTAGGTGGTGGCAGTGTAGGGCTTACCTTAGCGCTTGGGTTGGCAAAAGCGGGTATAAGCGTAGTCGTACTTGACGCTGCGCCAAAGCAAACACCGCCAACCGATAAATACGGCATGCGCGTAAGTGCGTTGAGTATTGCGAGTCAAACCTTGCTTGAACAATTAAACGTATGGCCACACATAGTTGCTTTGCGTGCTAGTGCCTATACCCATATGGATGTGCGCGATGCAGACAGCTTTGGCAAAATAGCTTTTAATAGTGAGCAACTAGAGCTTGATCATTTAGGTCATATAGTTGAAAACGATATTATTTGCTACGCGCTTATAAAGGAGCTGGAGCAGCAGCCAAATGCTACGCTGATGTTCGACACTTGTTATCAGCAAATACACCAAAGCGAATCGGATGTATTTGTTACTTTAAAAAGTGGTGAGCCAATCATTGCAAAGCTGCTGGTGGCCGCCGATGGTGCAAATTCGGCAATTCGAAAGCAGTTTAATATGGCGCTGAGCTTTAAAGACTACGACCACCATGCATTGGTGGCTACAGTTAAAACCCAAGAGCCACACGCCAATACCGCACGCCAAGTGTTTTTACCAAGCGGGCCATTAGCATTTTTACCGTTGAGCGATGCCAAGACCCATTCAATTGTGTGGTCTACAAACCCAACGCATTGTGAAGAGCTATTAGCAATGGACGACAACCAGTTTAACAAAGCCATTATGGCGGCAATAGATGGCCAATGTGGTTTGTGTGAAGTGCAAAGTGTACGCGCTGCATTTCCACTTAAAATGCGTTATGCCCAGCAATGGGTTGCAGGTAAAGTCGTATTAATTGGCGATGCTGCACATACGATTCATCCGCTTGCAGGCTTGGGGATGAACCTAGGCCTAAAAGATGCCGCTTATTTAATTGAGTTACTAACAAGTGATAATAAAGAATTTGCCAGCACGCGTACTTTACGTGATTACGAGCGCACCCGTAAACTCGATGCGCAAAAACACATTGCCATGATGTACTCTTTAAAAGAGTTATTTGCCGGTGCTAACCCAATTAAAAAACTAATTCGTGGAGTTGGGCTTTCAATGGTTGATAACTTAGGCCCAATAAAGCATTTGTTTGCTAAAGAAGCGATAGGAAAGTAAGCGTATTATTAAGCGCACGAGTAAGCGAATAAAAAGCCGTGGTTAAATTTAACCGCGGCTTTTTATTACCTATGTTGAATTAAAGAGTTAAGTAACGTTTGATTTTTAGCCAATGTTTTTAGGTAGTGTTTTTAGATATTGCAGTGGAGTGCAGTTATACCAGCGTTTAAAAGCACGATTAAATGAACTTTGGTCGTTAAAGCCAAGTTTAATTGCTATGTTACTTAATGGCTCTTTGCCAATGCACAGTATTACGCGCCTTTTACGCTCTTGCTCAAGTAAGTCGGCAAACGATATTTGTTCGCGCTTTAAATGGCGTTGCAAGGTGCGCGGGGTCATGTTTAGCGCGCCTGCTGTGCGTATTAAACTGCAGTCGATTAAGTCATTTTTAGCTATAAATAACTGGCTAATTTTTTCGGTTAGTAGCTGCTGGCTTTTAAAGCGTGAAAGTTGCTGCTCAGAAACCTGTTTAAGCACTAAATTAATTTGCGTATTGTCGGTTTTAAATGGCAGTGCTAAATAACTGCTCGGAAATACCACTTGGTTATACTGTGCGTTAGTTTTAACGGGGCAGTTAAACCAGTGTGTGAGTACTGTTTTTTCATTGCTGGTAAAAGCTTGGGTAAAATAAATAGTACTGGGCGATAGCTGTGGATTTAATAGTTGTCGAATAACACTTACCCAAGCGGTCATATTACGTAAAATAACCTGTGGGCTACAGTTAGCATTAGGTAGCCAACGAATAATTGCCAACTCACCTTGCTGTTCAAACTCTGCTCTACCAATATCTGCAACTAAACTGTCGTAGTTAAGCAGTGCGGTAATAGCGCTGGCTAAGTTATTACTCGATTCAATTAAGTAACCCAATATGCCAAAGTCGGCAGTTCGAATTTGCTGACCAAGCTTAAAGCCAAACAAAGGCTCGTTTAGAGTTTGCTGAGCATAATTTAGCAGTGCGTTGTAACTGTTTAAGCTAATGCGTGGCGCGAGTTGCTGAGCTTGCTTATTACTGTATTCATTAAAGTTAATAGCCGACAAAACAGCTTGGCTATTAAGTCCAAGTGTTTCAAGGTAATCAATACAGCTTGAAAAATAATGATCGGCAAGTGTGCTCATTTGTCGCCTAAAGCTAAAAAATGGTCGTGTAACAGCAAGTTTGCCACGAAAAAATTTTATATGGTAGGGCATTATGAAAATACTTATTATATAAAAATGATACAAATAACCTTAAAACAAAAGATTGCAGCAACGCCTCTACAAGTCAGAGACGCTTTGCTTGATCATGCGCAATTAGAGCGTTTTTTTAATGCTAAATTTGTCCTGTTAAAAAAGCAAAATGAAGGCGAAATTATTGGCGGTAAAGGTGCTATTAGGCAAGTTATAATGGCAGGGGGTCGCTTTGAAGAGCGTATAATTAGCGCCGATAGCAATCATATTAGTTATCAAATAATAGGTAATAAACCAGTTGCAGAGCATCGTGGCGATATTTATTTTTGCGTTAGTGACAATGCCCCAACAAGCACCGAAGTTACCTATAACATACGCTGTAAAACACCGTGGTGGCTGCCAAGCCTAGTGGTTAAATTTTTTATTAAAAAAGATATAGCACAAGCGCTTAATAAACTAAAAGCCAACTTTAAGGGCAACATATCATGAGCATAGAAATAATTTTACTTGCCCTTAGTCCTGTATTTATTATTTTTGTAAGTTATGAATTTATTAAATATCGGCGCTATTACGACATAAAAGACAGCTTGGCGAATACAGCACTGGCGCTTATGCACCAAGGCGCCGATGCAATTGCTTTAATTGTGCTAATGCCATTTTTTTATTGGTTGCATCAATATAGGTTATTTGATATTGAACTGTCGGTGCTGACGATATTTGGCGCATTTTTACTACAAGACTTTTTGTATTATTGGTTTCATAAAGCGTCGCACCATATTCATTGGTTATGGGCTGCCCATGTGGTTCATCACAGTTCAACTAAAATGAACTTTTCAACCGCATTTAGGCAAAGCTTAATGTATCCGCTTGCGGGTATGTGGTTATTTTGGTTGCCAATGATATTAATCGGCTTTGATCCGCTGAGTGTATTTACCGTAGTGGCGCTTAATTTGGCCTATCAGTTTTTTGTGCATACCCAAACGGTAAGTACACTAGGCTGGTTTGAAAAGGTATTTAACACCCCATCGCATCATCGAGTACATCATGCTATTAACCCCGGCTACTTAGATAAAAATTTTGCCGGTGTACTCATTATTTGGGATAAGTTATTTGGCACCTTTGTAGAAGAAGATAAATCAAAGCCTTGTAAATACGGCATTATAGGGCAGCTTAATAGCAATAACCCAGTCGTTATTACGTTTCATCAGTGGGAGCACTTATTGAAAAGTGTTTATAAGGCATCGGGAATAAAAGCTAAATGTAGAGTGCTATTTGGCTACCCTACAAGTAGCATTAAATATAAATAATATTGAAAAAGTTAAAAGTAAAACTGCATAGCTAAACTCATTGATGAATTATGGCTATGCCATTGAGCATGCTGTACTTTGCTGCGCAGCGATACATTGCGAGAAACAGCGTAATTCCATGTTATAGCTATTTCGCTGTGCTTACTTGCTGCGTTATCAGTTAGCCATAATATATTGCCAGTTAAAGCGAGTTTATGGTTATTGTTTATTTGCCAAATTACACCGGCTTCGCTGCCTATTCCAGTACTAAGTCGGTCGGTTATATCGCCTGTATTTAGCTCAAATTGACCAAGAATATAGCCGTGTAGATTATTAGGATCGCCATAAGATTTACCATAACCTCCTTTTGTAAAAAAGCGGCCTAAACGTTTATTGTCACTTGGTTGTCGGTCAAAGCCCATTTTAAAGTTCCACGACCAGCTATCAAATACGCGGTTATCGGGTGCAAGCGACATAGCATCTAATAAGTAAAAATGTTCAATATCTGCATTTCCTTCGTCAGTAATAGCGGCTTCCAAATCAAAAAAACTAATTTGTGCACCCGCTATAAAACCTTCAGGCCTATCTAGTAAGTCATGATACGCAAGCCTATAACCAAAATTTGTAAGGTTTGCTTGGTTATTATTTTGTACCCTACCTAGCGTTACTTTAGAAGAGCCATGACCTTGCTCTGGAGAAGCAATAGGACGACTTGGCTTAGTAAATGGCGAAGCTACTTTATATTTGCTGCGCATTAGTAGTAGCTTAGTTAGTCGCGGGGCAATTTCTTCACGCTTTAATGCTTTATCGTAAAATTCAAAATTTAACCATTCATACGCCATTTCTAATATTGCGACTAATTGCGACTGTGAGTAATTACGAGTATTGAGGGAGCCACCTTGTATTAACTCTCTTGCATCATCAAGTTGTTCGTTAGTCATTTGAGTAGAGTAATGGTAAAGCTTAGTGCCAAAAGCAGGGCGGTAATTAGGTGATTGTAGTAAGTTGTTATTTCTTAGTACTGCAACGGTATCTGATGGAATAGCTTGCATATTAAATGACGATGTTAAATCAAGGTCCTCTTGTGCGAGTTGTAATAATGCAAGTAATTGATAAGAGCAGTTTTCATCAATAAAAAAGTAATCAAATGTAGCTGATTGTAGCTCCCATAAGTGCAATAAAATAAGCTCTACTTGTGGCTCAGATAAATTAAGTTTGTATTCCCAAATATCACGAGATTCTAAATCATTATATTCGCGTACTTTTTTATAGTACGGCATAAGCGAAAATTTACCAGGATAGCTGCCAATCAGGCCTTTTAGTGCGTACATAGCTGCATTGTCTGAGCCGTCTGGTTCTGCTGCAAAATTAACCGCAAATGCGAGCAACTCTTTATGGCGAGTCTGATCTTTTGCATCAATACGAAGTAAGGTGTGACCAAACATTGATGATGGGCTATTCATAAATGCAGTAGGAAAAACTAACGTAACCCCTTTTGGGTTTATTATTTTTTGCCACGTTTGAAGCTCTGGGCAATTAAGCGCGGGCCAGTTATTTTTAATTTTTGTTTTTAGCCATTTATAGCGTGCTGGAAACCGACAGCGAGATTGTGTTGTTTTTGGGTCAGTATTTTTACCACTAAATGCGGCTATAGTGGCTTCAAGTTCGTCCAGTGGACTTGTTTTACCTATAGGAGATAAAAAAAACTCAGCCCTATCTACTTCACTTTTCCAACCACCTAATGTGGCCCCACGGTAATGACCTAATTTGAGCCAGTAAGGGTCGGTTGCTAAGGTGTCATTTTTAAAACTTTGAGCGTTTACGTAAGTACTAAACAGCGCAATTGATAAAACAAAGAATATTTTTTTCATAATCACTAAACAATAAAAGCCGCTAGAGAAATACTCCAGCGGCTTTATTTATACGTATAAAACCGGCTAATTTAGCTGATTAAGAAAGAGTATAAGAAGCAAGTTGTGCGTTACTTGCAAGAACAGTGTTTAGGTTTTCTAAAACTGTTTGCGAAGTTACGTTTTCAGAAGTAAATACTGAAGAAAACTGTGCTTGAGCAAGCGCGTTGAATGCTGCTTTATCTTGATCTGCAACACCCCAAGCTTCAGCTAGAGTAGCTAAAGTTTCGCCTTCACCTTTTGACATATCACGAGCAAGTTGCTCCATGTTACCGTCAATGAATAAAGCAATTTTTTCTGAAGAAGTTACTGTACCAGTACCATCACAACCTAAAGTACCAAAAGTGATACCAAAAGTTTGGTTACCAGAAGTACCGTTTGTTGTAGCGCCTAAAATTTTAACGCCTTTACCTTGCTGACCTGCAAATAACATAGAACCAAGACCACAACCAATATCTTGGTCAGCCATTGCGTTTGAGAAAGGAAGTAAAGATAGAGCTGCTACTGCGATTAGTTTTTTCATTTTCATAAATCCATATATGATTGTCTTTATTTAGGGTAAATAAAGTTCGCGAAAGATTCTAACAGACTTGCAAAGAAAAAGAACAGCTTAAAACATGAATATTTTACACTCTAATTTTTCTACTATTTTAAAGCGAATGCTGGGAGAAACTAGACCAGTTCAATAATTTTTTATTGAACTGGTGGCGGCTTTTTACTTCTTGGGGCACCTAATAAAATGCAAGTATGGCAAATGCAGACAGATAAAAATGCACTAATACCCAATGCACCGCCATAGCCGTCAAGTTTTGGTACAAGATGCTCAAATAAGATTGAAAACAAAATAGATGAGCTTGCTACAGTATAAATACCAAATCGATGTGGGGCGCTCATACCTATAAATGTACCGCCAAAAAATACAATTGCGTATAAATCGGGGTTCAAATTTAAAGCGCTAAAAATTAAATAAGCAATAATAGAAAGTGAAGACGACGCTCTAACCCCGTCAAAGCGACTATGCTTAGCTAAATAAAATGTTAAAAAAGCCCCAAGCAGTACAAGTAATGGATATTCAATACTCATAATACTATTCCTCTGGCTAATACAAAAAGTGCCACACTTGCAAAGGCAACACTACCAAGCTTGCCACCAAAACCTGTAAACATATTCATAGTAAGCACATACAAACTTGAGCCAATAAGCGAAATAATAGCAATTTCCCAGTAACTGGTAATTAAATGAGTTGAACACATACCTGCAAAGCTACCAGCATAAATTGCAGCATACGGATGGTTTTTATAATGTGCAGGAAAAGGAATAAACGAGCCAATAAGTCCCGTTAGCGCAGCAGAAATCACTAAAGGTAATGCAAAAGTAGTGTGCATAGCAAAGCAAGCTACAAAGCCTAAAAAGAAAGTGATGAATTTTAAAAATAAGAATTTAATCATAGCGGCGCATTTTAAACTAATCCTTTTGCGCTTTCTAATACTCTCTAACAAATAAATGTTATAAGTAATTACAAACGTTAAAAGCGTGTTTTTTAAACGGCTTTTAGGTATTAAATATGCTTAATAGTGCCGCTGTTAATGTTCTATAAATCACAAGTTATGTATAATGGCGATAATTTAATGTATTAAAGTGTTAACCAAGGGTTATTTATGTCTAACTGTTTGCATCTGGCTATTCCGGCTGGCGATTTAAAAGTGGCTAAAGCGTTTTATTGTGACGTACTAGGCTGTAAAACGGGTAACAGTGAAGAAGGTCGCTGGGTAGATATAGATTTTTGGGGTAATGAACTTACCTTGCACCAAAGTGTTGAGCGCCTACCAACAGTTCGCCATGATGTAGACATGGGAGCTGTGGCAGTACCTCACTTTGGGATTCACTTATCTGAAGATGAATTTAACGGGTTAAAAACACGTATTGAAGATGCGGGAATTGAATACCTAGATAAACCATATCGCCGTTTTATTGGTGATGAGTTTGAGCAAGAAACGTTTTTTATTGAAGATCCAAATGGCAATGTGCTTGAAATGAAAACCATGGTAAATCCAGAGGTTTTATTTAAAAAAGTATAAATGCTGTTGTTTAAGTTAAGCTAAAAAACCACTTTAATAAGTGGTTTTTTATAACTATTAATCAGTGTTTTGATAAATTAGTTAATATTTACAGGTAAAAAAATTACGCTACATACATGATTTTTATTCACTCTACAATGTAGGTATAGACACGTAGACTTAATTTAAACTCTCATACTTTATTGTTATTTATGCTGCTTAAACTCATAATTGCACCTTTGCTTATTTTACTAATAACATTCGCCCAAAAACGCTTTGGTAGTTTTGTTAGCAGCATAGTTCCTGGCTTGCCTATTACCTCTGGCCTATTTCTTATTTTATAGCATTAGAACAAGGTAAATTATTTGCAGCTAACTCAGCGGCGGCCTCTCTTTATGGTATGAGCGGTATAGGCTTATTTTGTTTTAGTTACTTGGTTGTTTCACGAAGATTTGGAATGCTTAAATCGCTTTTTACAGCGTTGAGTATTTGGTGTGTATTTAGCGTTATTACTTTATTTTTACCAGTGAATATTATTGTGGCGAGGGTGATTGCGTATTCCGGTGATGGTGAACACCGATTCCGGTTTTATCGTGAACACTTAAATTCCACGCATTGGGTTCATGAC
>NZ_JAATTW010000021.1:0-59005 GCF_013414205.1 Pseudoalteromonas sp. MIP2626 | reverse complement strand
AAGAAAATAAGCCACACCTTAATTTAACTGACGTAGAGCTCAACGCACTAGTTATCGCTTAAGCAGATCTCAGGTTACCTAGCAAAAAATAAACAGCTGTAAACAAAATTAAGCTCTTTACTACTATCATAATTATCTTTCTCGGCTATACTTTACTTACAAATCAGCAAATGTCGCGCAATTTATACGATAAGCGCAAAAAAACATGACATCATAAATCAGCCCAAATAAGACGACAATTTGTTGGATGTTGGATGTTGGATGTTATTAGAGTTTAAGGAGGTAAATATGACACAGCTAGTTGTTTTATTACTACTTATGCATTTTGCAATTGCGTTTCAGTGTTACCGATATGCACACATTAAAGGTTATCCGGTTCGGGTATTTACTGTATTAGGGCTAGTGCCTTACTTTAATCTGGTTGTTTGGGTTTATTTACTTTTTTTACCTAAACTAGAACCATATGAAAGCCATAACCATGAAAACAAGCAGCTATCTTAGCTGCTTGTTGCTGTCTCTTTAGCAAAGTCTAAACTACATTGGTGTTTTAAAAACACCTCTAATTGCTGGCTGAACAATTTAAAGTCGCGAATTCGTCCGGTTGTTTTACGCCACAAAATACCAATTTCACGGTATGCCTCATTCGCCGATGGAGTTGCTAGCATATTTTTATTATCTAAAATGCCGGCATTAATCGCCATTTGCGGTAAAAAGGTCACCCCCAACTGATACTCCACCATGCTCAATAAAGTATGTAAGCTGGCTGCTTCAAACGGGTTTATGCAGCTGACACGGTTTAAATGACATGCACTAAGCGCGTGTCCGGTCATACAGTGCTCACGTTCTAGTAAGAACACGCTGGCGTCGGGTAATAAGTTAAAGTCTTGCACGTTCTTTGCTGGCGTGTAATCTTTGTGATGTACCAAGCTAAAATGATCTCTAGCTAACACCTGAGTATGAAACTTATCGGTTTGATACGGCAGTGCTAATAAGGCTAAATCTATCTGACCATGCTCTAATTTATCGAGTAACTTATCGCTAGTATCTTCTACTAATACCAGTTCTAAATCGCAAAATTCTTGCTTACAAAAGTGATACAAAGGCGCGGCAATAAAGCTCGCAATAGTAGGAATAACCCCTACGGTTAACTTACCACTCAGCGGCGTTAAAAAGCTTTTAGTGAGCTCTTTTAAACTGATTGTGTCGTGAATAATTTTGCGCGAACGTTCAACTACTTCCTCACCAATGGTGGTAAACATTAAACTGCGGTTTTCACGTTCAATAAGTTGGCAGCCTAGTGTTTCTTCTAAGTTTTGAATGGCTGTACTTAATGTTGATTGGCCAATAAAGCACGCACTAGCAGCGCGGCCAAAATGTTGATATTGATGTACTGCAAGTAAATACTGCAGCTGTTTTATACTCGGAAGATTAGTCATTTTGTCTTTCCACAAATAAAAAGACCCCAACACCTAGGGCATTGAGATCTTTTCAAGCTAAAAGTCTTTAAGTACTTTTTTATTAAACCCCAAATGCGGTTCTTAGTACGTAGAAAATAACAATAGCAAGGCCTGCGCCCACTGGCAATGTAATTACCCAAGAAACTACAATGTTTCTAATAACACCCATGTTCAGTGCGGCAATACCGCGTGCCATACCTACACCCAACACCGCACCCACTAAGGTTTGCGTAGTTGAAATTGGTAAGCCTGTGCCAGATGCAATTACAACTGTTGAAGCAGCAGCTAATTCAGCAGCAAAACCACGGCTAGGGGTTAAATGTGTGATCCCTTCGCCAATCGTTTTAATTACTTTTTTACCTAAAATAGCTAAACCGGCCACAATACCAAAGCCACCTAGTGGTAATATCCACCAAGCAATAGCCGCTTGTTTTGCAATTTCACCGTTGTTTTCAACAATACTTACCACAGCCGCAAGAGGACCAATAGCATTAGCAACGTCGTTAGAACCATGAGCAAATGCCATACAACAAGCCGTTAAGACCATAAGTACTGCAAAAACTTTTTCAACGTTATTAAATTGCATTTTTTTATCGGCCTGAGGGTCGATTTTTAAACGTGAAATTGCAATTTTACCAATAAAGCCTACTACTACTGCAATCGCAATAGATAGACTAATACCTTCCACTGTGCCTAAGTTAATACCAATATGTTTTAAGCCTTTTTTAATTGTCACAAGTGACATAATAAAGCCAGCTAAGCCCATATAAATTGGCACGAAACGTTTAGCATTTTTAAGCGGAGTAGCCGTATCAAAAATAAGCTTTTGTGCGCTCATAAATATTAAGTAGGCAATAAAACCCGATATAGCAGGCGTTACTATCCAACTACCAACAATTCCTGCAACCTTGTTCCAATGAATCGCTTCACTGCCTACTGCAACTAAAGCAAAACCTATAATAGCGCCAATAATAGAGTGAGTAGTTGATACTGGCCATCCTAAGAATGATGCCATTAATAGCCAGGCGCCTGCTGCAAAAAGCGCAGAAATCATACCTAATATCATTAATTCAGGAATATCCATAAATGGCGTTGAATCAATAATGCCATTACGAATTGTCGATGTAACTTCGCCGCCGGCCAAGTAAGCACCTGCAAACTCAAAGATCATCGCGATAAAAATCGCTTGTTTAATCGTTAGCGCTTTAGAGCCTACTGATGTGCCCATTGCATTGGCAACATCATTTGCGCCAATACCATAAGCCATAAAAAAGCCAACTGCTGCGGCAATTAAAATTAATACCGTGCCGTAAGATGCAATGATATCCATTGTGTAACCTTAATCTATCGTTTTTGAACTGATTTTAAATTAACGAGCTAACATCAGCTCAAGACGTGATCCTACGCGCTCTGCAATATCTGCAAGCTCGCCAACCCATTCAATGATCTTATATAAAAACATCACATCAACCGGGTTTAACTCACCTTCTACTGCGCGTAGTTGGCGGCGTATTTTAATTTGCATTTCATCCGTGTCTTGTTCTATGGCATCCAATTCAACGAGCATTTTTTCAACCAAGGCCACTTCGCGACCTTTAAAACCTGTTTCTAATAACTCTTCTAACTCATTTATCGCATTAGATGCTTGTTTAGTAGCATCAACACAACGTGTTAAATAAGCTAAAAAGTCGATTTGAATTACTTTTGGTATGATCATCTCACGACCAATTACACGCCCTGCAATGTCTTTTGCTTTATTGGCAATTTTATCTTGCTGGGTTACTAATTCGAGCAGATCTGTACGCTCTACCGGCATAAATAATCCACGCGGTAGTTGTAAACGTATATTTCTTTTCATTTCATCGGCTTCACGTTCTAAATTACGAATGGTTAAACGTAGCTCTTCAGCTTGTTGCCATTCTTCTTTAAATACGTGATTAAAAAAAGGAATCAAAGCTTTACTAGCTTGATGAACCTTCCGAATATGTTCTTCCATTGGTTTGATAGGAGATTTTGCAAATACTCCTAGAAACGCGTTAGTTTGCATAACTGACCCTTAAATCAATTTAGTATGCTGTGCGGCATGAATTTTACAGTATTAAGCTCGATTGTGAACGCTTTTTATTGCTCAACCGCCAGCAAACTAAAAAAAAATTATAATTCGTCGTTGTAATAAAAAGGACTAATTAAAAAAATTATAAAGACTTTTCTATATCTTCTTGAGATGTATGACGAATATCTTTTCCATTAACAAAATAAATAATATATTCAGCAATATTTTGACACCGATCACCAATGCGTTCTAATGAACGAACTGACCACACTAAATCCATAATTTTTGGGATTGAGCGCGGGTCTTCCATCATATAGGTCATAATTTGACGAATAATGGCTTCGTACTCTCTATCAACTTTAGCATCCTCTTTGTGTACTTCAAATGCACGTTGTACGTCCATACGTGCAAATGCATCAAGTACATCGTGCAACATTTTTGATACTTGGCGTCCCATATTTTCAATATTTACTAATAAAGCCTGTTGGTCTTTAGTAAATGAGTCTAATGCAACTTTAGCAATTCGCTTTGCTTCATCGCCTATACGCTCTAAATCAGCAATGGTTTTTGCAATAGCCACCACTAAACGCAAATCGCTTGCAGCAGGCTGACGCCTGGCAATAATTCGCGTACATTCTTCGTCAATACTTACTTCCATTGCATTAACTTTATAATCATTCTCTCGCACTTTTTGCGCAAGCATAGCATCATTTTGGCTCACTGCATCTAACGCACTGTTAAGCTGTTGCTCAACCAGCCCGCCCATACTAAGCACAAGGTTGCGTACGTTTTCTAATTCTTGATTAAAACGGCCAGAAATATGCTTATTAATGTTATGTTCCATCGTTATTATCCTATCAATATTGTACACATAATATCGGCTGAATTAGCCGTAACGACCGGTTATATAGTCTTCTGTTTTTTTCTTATTAGGCGTTGTAAATAAAGTATTGGTGTCTGAGTATTCAATTAGCTCCCCCATATACATAAACGCCGTTTGGTCAGAAACCCGGGCGGCCTGTTGCATATTATGGGTAACAATTACCACTGTAAACTTGCTCTTTAAATCGTTAATTAGCTCCTCTATTACTAAAGTAGAAATAGGGTCTAGTGCCGAGGTAGGTTCATCAAGCAGTAATACTTCTGGCGAAATAGCAATTGAGCGCGCAATAACTAAACGTTGCTGCTGTCCCCCCGACAACCCAAAAGCGCTGTCGTGTAGCCTGTCTTTTACTTCATCCCACAGCGCTGCACCACGCAATGATTGCTCAACTACTTCATCTAATTTACGTTTGTCTTTAATACCTTGTAAGCGCAAACCATAAACCACATTTTCATAAATTGATTTAGGAAAAGGGTTAGGTCGCTGAAATACCATGCCTACGTTACGACGCAGCGCCGCTACATCAACGCTTTTATCGTAAATGTTTTGTCCATGTAGCAGTATTTCACCTTCTATGCGGCAAATATCAACTAAGTCGTTCATGCGGTTAATACACCGTAATAAGGTTGATTTACCACACCCCGACGGGCCAATAAAGGCTGTTACCTGGCCTTTTGGAATATTCATATTCACTTTACTCAGCGCTTGTTTATCGCCGTAGTAAAGATCGAGATCTTTAATCTCTAACGCTGTTTGCTCTGTGGTTAAATTGTCTAAGTCTAACTTCAAGCTGGTATTGGCTTGATTTACTTTTGGAGCGACTGAAATCATGTTTGTTACCTATTAAATCTTATTAAAGCTCAAGCGATCTGAATTTTTCACGTAAATGATTACGTATACCAATAGCGGTTATGTTGAGGGTAATAATTACCGACACTAATAAAAATGCCGTTGCATATACCAGCGGTCGCGCCGCTTCAACATTCGGGCTTTGAAAGCCAACATCGTAAATATGAAAACCTAAGTGCATAAACTTTCTGTCTAAGTGAAAGTATGGAAAGTTACCATCAAGCGGTAACGTAGGTGCCATTTTTACTACACCCACCAGCATTAATGGCGCTACTTCACCTGCTGCACGCGCAACAGCCAGTATTAAACCTGTCATAATTGCTGGGCTTGCCATAGGTATAACAATACGCCATAAGGTTTCTGCTTGTGTGGCACCAAGCGCTAACGATCCGTGGCGTACCGTACTTGGAATACGCGATAGTCCCTCTTCAGTGGAAACAATAACCACAGGCAAGGTAAGTATTGCCAGTGTTAAAGCCGACCACATAACACCTGGTGTACCAAATACCGGAGTAGGTGATGACTCAGGATAAAATAATTGGTCAAGGCTGCCACCTAGCATATAAACAAAAAAGCCTAAGCCAAATACACCATATACAATAGAAGGTACACCGGCTAGGTTAATTACCGCAATACGGATCATCTTAGTTACCGCATTTTTAGCCGCGTATTCATGCAAGTAAATTGCAGCAACCACCCCAAATGGCGTCACAATAACAGCCATTAGCATAACCATAAACACGGTACCAAATATGGCCGGAAATACGCCACCTTCGGTATTTGCTTCGCGAGGGTCGTCTGATACAAACTTACCTAATTGGATAAAGTAATGGCCCAGTTTGGTTAAAAAGCTCATGTCGTTTGGAAACCACACATCTAATACTTGATACAATGGAATGGTGACTATTTCGCCGCGCATATCTTTAACCATAACTTGGTCGCGCTGTGCTTGTTTACGCAGTGCAAACAGTTGCTTTTCGAGCACCGCATACTCGGCACGTAGTTCTGCACGCGCCTCTGCAAGCTCAGCAACACGTTCGTCTGTAAGTTCATTATCAAGTAAGTAGGATTTTTCTTTTAGCCTTAGACGTTCCAGTTCATAGTTAATATGACCAATATCACCGTTTTGTAAATCAAGTGCTTCGTCGTTTAAATCAACTGCCCGTTCAACCAGCTTATGTAAATAGGCTACCTTATCGCCGGTAACAGGTTGTCCGTCTTCAATTACGCCTTCTACGTAGCCATAAAAATTACCATTTTTGCTACGCTCAAACACGGCAAGGGTGGTAGGCGTTGATTGGTTTTTTATGTCGGTGTTTAATATCCAACGAAAATCTAAATCTACATATTCACGGTTACCGGTTTTAATTAATAACCGCTCAAATTCTTCCCTATCATATGCCGAAACATCAACACCGGTTGCCGCTAAACGCGCTTTGGGTACTAATTCTCGATCGTAAATTTCACCAATAATAGTTTGTTTTGCAATTGAGCCTTCCAGCTCAAATTGCACTACTTCAGAAGGCCAGAAAAAGCTTAACCCTTTCCACGCTATCATAGCTAATAAACCAATTACTGAAATTAAGCTGATGCTCACCGCACCACCGGTCATCCAAATCCAAGGAGAACCAGACCTAAACCACTGCTTTACCATGTCGTGTTCTCCACTTACATTGAGCTGTATTTTTCACGCAGTTGCTGACGAACAAACTCAGCAATGGTGTTAAAAACAAAGGTAAATATAAATAATACAAATGCTGCTAAAAACAATATTCTGTAATGCGAACTACCCACTTCCGACTCTGGCATTTCAACCGCAATATTTGCCGCAAGCGTACGCATTCCCTGAAACACACTCCAATCCATAATCGGGGTATTACCGGTTGCCATAAGCACTATCATGGTTTCGCCTACTGCGCGGCCAAGGCCCATCATTACCGCAGAAAATATTCCAGGGCTGGCGGTAAGTAATACCACGCGTATCAGTGTTTGCCACTGTGTTGCACCCAGTGCCAGTGAGCCATTAGACAAATGCTTAGGCACGCTAAATACCGCGTCTTCCGCAATCGAAAATATAGTAGGAATTACAGCAAAGCCCATCGCAATACCCACTACCAAGGCATTACGCTGATCGAAGGTCATGCCAAGCTCGTTAGTTAAATATTGGCGCACGTTACCATCAAACATCCACAGCTCAACAGTTTCGCTCATCGCAAACGAAAACCAACCAATAAATAACACTACCGGTATAAGTATAATGGCATGCGATCCTTCAGGAATTTTATGGCGAATACTGGCTGGTAATTTAGTCCAACCAAGCGCAGTAGCCAAAATACCTAAAGGTAATAACACCAGTAAGCCGACTATGGCTGGTAAGTGCTGCTCTATTAAAGGCGCTAACCATAGGCCCGCTAAAAAGCCCAAAATAACGGTAGGAAGTGCTTCCATTATTTCTACCGTTGGCTTAACCACTTTACGCAGTTCACTCGACATAAAGTAAGCGGTATAAATAGCAGCAGAAATCGCGATAGGTACGGCAAATAGCATGGCGTAAAATGCCGCCTTTAAGGTACCAAACGAAATAGGCACTAACGAAAACTTAGACTCAAAGTCGTCACTGGCTGAGGTTGATTGCCAAATATAACCTGGCTCTGGGTAACCTTCGTACCACACTTCTTGCCAAAGTGCAGACCAAGTAACTTCAGGATGTTCGTTATGAATTTCTAATACGGTTAGTTTGTTGTCAGCAACAATTAGCGCTGCATTTGCACGCGGTGCTATAGCAAAGCTTTTAATTGCTCCTTCGCTTACTTTGCCTTGCCACAATTTTGCTTGGCTTGTGGTGTAATAAACACCTAACTCACCATTACTACTGGTAGTAAAAAAGGTACGGCGGTAAAACTCAGTAAATACGTTTAACTTACTTTGCTTTGTTGTTTCAAATGAACGAATTTTTTGATATTCACGGCCACTGTCGGTATTTATTTCAAACCACTGCGATACCTTTCCATTATCGTTTGCCAACATAAGAGAGTTAGCGCCCGCAAGTAATTGCGCCGAAACAATATTAGCGTTTTCTTCATTGGCAGACAGTAATTGAATTTGCTCTACTTCGCTTGGGTCACGCGTATCGTAAACATAAATTTGATTAGCTGAGCGCACAAATACTCGGGTAGTATCTGGCGACATAAGTAACTCATCTACTCGCCCAGCAACATCTAGCTCGGTGCGTTCCACAAGCCATTCAACTTCACCGCTAAACATGTTTTCTTCAGCAACAAAGCTACTAAATAAAACGCGCTTGTCGGCTGTTAGCGCAACAACGGCTGTTTTGTCTTCAAAGTGGCTAAATGCAAAACGCTTTATAGCAGCACCTTGCTCGTCTACCTCTAAAGCAAGTTCGCCTAGCGGATAATCTAAACGTGGAGTTAATTTACGTTCGTTATTTGGAAACGTCACCATAAATTTAGGAATAACAATTTTTACACTGCCATTTTCTAAACCATATGCATATTGCCCCTGAAACGGTGCACTGGTAGCAAAGCTACTCACATCGCTAGGCAGGGTTACCTCTAGCGTTTTTAGCTTTTTACCAAAGTTAGCTTTTTCAACACTATAAAAGTCAACACTCCCTTGCTGGCTTAATAAATAAGCAACTTCAGTTTGTTCCTCAACGCCTACTCCCACTATTTGCTCTGCGTTTGTAAGATTAAAACTGTCGCGCTTTTCAACTTTAGCTGATTCAAAAATTGGCTGTACTATATAAAGAAGGTAGAAAAAAATTAATAGCAGCGCTATTAATACCATTACTCCACCTACGGTTATGCCAAACTGGGCAAGTCGGTCTTTAAATAGACGGCTTCGATCCGTATTAAAAGTCGGCTTATTCGGATTGGAAGTCATCAAAACATCCTTTAATCTTAACGTTGCAGTGATTATATTTCATCAAAGTGACAGTAATGTTACAGCGGTAATAATTATTTACCGTGTAATTTAAATATCTTTAAGATCAAATAGCAGCCGTGTTTATGCAGTATTGATGAACTAAATATTATATTTATTGGACAAAGTATTTATCGAGGTCAATACTCAGGAAGCATTTAGTTAATAATTATGGTTTGTTGCAAGGGCTGCACTGTAGGATTAAAGGTCTAACTTTAGCAACTAAATCATAATATTTAACCTGAACTCTGAATAGAGTTAAACAACACTTAATGCCTATGCATTACCTTATTTGGGCTTTAAAGAAGAGAACTATTTATGAAGCAGTTGGTTATAACCATTTTAGGACAAGATCGTCCTGGTTTAGTAGAGAGCATTTCATCCGTTATTTTAGAAAATCATGGCAACTGGCTAAGCAGCAACTTGAGCCATTTGCTCGGTCACTTTGCAGGTATTATTCAGATTGAAGTTAGCGAAGAGCATTTTCAGGCACTGCAAAATGCGCTCAATGCTCTGCCTAAACTTGATGTACGTATTGAAACAGGCAATACAGAAATAGAACCCGCCACACGTGAGCAACTTAACTTTGTTATTACCGGTAACGATCGCCCGGGTATTGTGCAAGAGCTTGCAAGTGTAATTCGTCATAAAGGAGCCAATATTACTCACTTAAACTCAAGGCAACAAAGCGCACCTAATTGGGGCGTGCCTATTTTTAGTGCTGTTGCTACAGTAACACTACCTAATGGGTTGAATAAAGAAGAAGTAATTAATGCATTAGAGTCGATAACAAGCGACTTAATTGTTGATGTAGAAAAGGTTTAACAAAATAACGGCGCTACACACCATAATGTAGCGCCGTTATTTTTATTAGTTTTAACTGTATATAAATTTACATAACCTGAACTCTGGTTAAGAGATTTACTAACGTATTGAATCATAGTTATATTTAATTTTATTTTCTCTAGCTAGAGATTTTCAGTGAAAATAAGGCGAATTTACGCGTCAATAGCTGGCCTATTGCAAGAAAATTCAACGCAGTTAGCGCTGAAAATAGCTGCTTGAGATAAGTTTATTATCCGGAGATCAGGTTACATATCTATATGTCGGTTTATACTTTGTACCATTTGTTTTAATCCTTGGTACTCAAGCTGCAGTATTTGTCCGAGTTTTTCTTTGCCGTCTGCAGTTTGTGTTTTTCCCTCTAAGTACTCATAAGCATTTATTACTTTTTGATGCTGATCAGACAAATAACCCTGAATAGCTTGCTCATCTAATTGGGTACTTCGATCTAAATCAGTAAAATTCAGTAGCTCTGGATTTTCTGCAAAATACTCATAGCAGTAGGTATCTAACGTATTTATGGTGGTGATTGCTTTAAAGCCAATTAAATCTTCAGCGAGTTTTTTTTCGTATTTAGTACAGTAATCAACTAATTGAGTATTATGCTCACCTAATAGTTCCCGCACACTAAAAAAGTTGGCCGCCATTTGTGTATGAAACAAAATAGTCCAGTCATACATTTGTTGAATTGTTTTAACTTGCATCTGCATTCCTTACTTAAGCTGAGTAAACATAGTAATGCGTAAATCGTGCCATATAAAAAAGTGAGCAATATCAATAGCAAAGTTGCAGGCTATGTAACTTAATACTGTTTTTCAGTATAAGTTACATAACCAATGTAAATATTATAGGTCGCGTTTGCGCCACAATAAATACGTTGCCGGTATTACTAATAAGGTTAAAACAACCGCACTAAACATACCCCCTACCATAGGCGCTGCTATGCGGCTCATTATTTCACTGCCCGTGCCAGTGCCATAAAGTACCGGTAATAAACCTATCACTATAGTAGCTACTGTCATCATTACGGGGCGTACTCTTAGCCCTGCGCCCTCTGTTATTGCTTGCTTAAGCTGCTCATAATTAAGCGGCACACCAGTTTGTTGTGCTTGGGTAATTTTTTCTTGGTAGGCCTGATTTAAATACACCAGCATGATCACCCCAATTTCTACGGCCACCCCTGCAAGTGCAATAAAGCCCACCCCAACAGCCACCGAAAAGTTAAAGCCTTCTAGGTACATTAGCCATATTCCGCCAATCATCGCCAACGGTAAAGTAACGATAATAATCAATACCTCCGCAAAGCTTCTAAAGTTCAGATACAGCAGCACTACAATAATGGCTAACGTTAGTGGTAATACGTAAGCAAGCTTATCTTTAGCACGCTGCATATATTCATATTGCCCAGCCCAGGTAATTGAATATCCTGCTGGTAGTATCAATTGCTCATGCAAAATTTGCTGGGCGTTTTCTACATATGTACCAATATCAATATTTTCTATATCAATAAAGCTCCAACCATTTAAGCGGGCATTTTCACTTTTTATTCCGGCTGGGCCATCTTCAATAAATACCTTAGCAACATCGGCTAAAGCTATACGCTGCCCGGCTGGAGTTACAATAGGAAGTAACATTAGCTCCTCAGGTGAATCGCGGTAACCTTGCGGGTATCGTAAATTTACCGGATAGCGCTCTTGCCCTTCTACGGTTTGGGTGACATTTGTGCCGCCAATAGCAGTAGCTACAACTTGCTGTATATCGGCAATATTTAAACTATAGCGCGCCGCTTTTTCACGGTTTATATCTACCTTAATATAACGCCCACCAGCAACTCGCTCAGAATAAACGGATGCCGTACCCGGTACATCTTTTAAAATGCTTTCAATTTGTTGACCTATTTTTTGAATTTCACTCAATTTAGGGCCAGCAACTTTAATCCCCACCGGGGTTTTAATGCCGGTTGCTAACATATCAATACGGGTTTTTATTGGCATAACCCATGCGTTAGTTACCCCAGGAAACTTCACTAAACTATCTAGCTCTTTTTTGAGTTTATCTAGGGTCATACCTTCGCGCCATTGATCTTTAGGCTTGAGCTGAATAAAGGTTTCTATCATGGTAAGCGGCGCTGGATCTGTGGCGGTTTCTGCTCGCCCTACTTTACCAAATACAGTTAGTACCTCTGGCACAGTGGCAATTAATTTATCGGTTTGCTGTAACAACTCCCGCGCTTTACCAATCGAAATACCTGGATAAGTAGTTGGCATATACATTAAATCGCCCTCATCAAGGGGGGGAATAAACTCACTCCCCATTTTATTTACAGGATAAAAGCCAATCACTGCAATCAACGTAGCTAAGGCCAAAGTTGCTTTAGGAAACTTAAGTACTGCGTTAAGTAATGGTTTATAAGCATTTACCAGCATGCGGTTAACCGGATTTTTTTGCTCTGAAATTACTTTGCCGCGAATAAAGTAACCCATAAGCACCGGTACTAAAGTAATTGCAAGCCCAGCAGAGGCAGCCATAGCATAGGTTTTAGTGTACGCCAGCGGGGAAAACATACGCCCTTCTTGCGCCTCTAAAATAAATACCGGCATAAAACTTACCGTAATTATCATTAAGCTAAAAAATAATGCGGGGCCGACTTCACTGGCCGAATCGATCACCACTTGCCAGCGGTTCTCATCGGTTAGTGGGGTTTTTTCCATATGTTTGTGCATATTTTCAATCATCACTATAGCGCCATCGGTCATAGCGCCAATTGCAATGGCAATACCGCCAAGCGACATAATATTGGCATTAATACCTTGCCAATACATAATTAAAAATGCTGTTAAAATACCCAGCGGTAGAGTAATAATCGCTACTAAAGATGAGCGCACATGAAACAAAAATACAATGCAAACCAAAGCAACCACAACCAACTCTTCGAGTAATTTACTGCTTAAGTTATCAACTGCATCTTTAATCAAGTTGGAGCGGTCGTACACGGGTACAATTTCAACTCCCGCTGGTAACCCTTTTTTTAATGACTCGAGCTTTGCTTTTACCAGCTCAATGGTTTTTTGCGCGTTTTCACCGTATCGCATTACCACTACGCCACCAGCCACTTCGCCTTCGCCATTAAGTTCGGCAATACCACGGCGCATTTGCGGCCCTAGACGAATATCGGCCACATCACGCAATTGCAGTGGTGTGGCATTAGTATTTACACCTAAAGGAATCGCTTCTAAATCGGCGACACTTTTAATATAACCGGTGCTAGTAACCATGTATTCAGCCTCGGCCATTTCGACTACCGATGCGCCCATTTCTTGATTGCCTTGGGCAATGGCAGTTTGAATTAAGCTCAGTGGAATGCCATAAGCTCGTAACTTATCGGGGTCAACCGTAACTTGGTACTGTTTTACCATGCCCCCTACTGAGGCAACCTCAGATACGCCAGGTACGGTTTGTAATTCAAATTTTAAAAACCAATCTTGTAAGCTGCGTAATTGGCTAATATCGTGTTGATTAGTTTTATCTACCAGTGCATATAAGTAAATCCAACCAACACCGGTGGCATCGGGGCCAAGCTCTGCGCTGGCTGTAGCTGGCAAGCGGCTCGCTACTTGGCTTAAATATTCTTGTACTCGGCTACGTGCCCAGTACAAATCGGTTTTTTCATCAAATATTACATATACGTAAGAGTCTCCAAAAAATGAAAAGCCCCTTACTGTTTGCGCTCCTGGCACCGATAACATTGCGGTGGTAAGTGGAAAAGTAACCTGATCTTGCACTACTTGCGGTGCTTGCCCCGGATACGAGGTTTTAATAATTACTTGCACATCTGATAAGTCGGGCAAGGCATCAACTGGGGTATTTTTAACAGCAAATAAGCCCCCGCCAATTAAAATAACGGTCAGTAACAACACAAAAAAGCGATTAAGAACGGACCAACGTATAATTGCAGCTATCATATTGCCTCCTAATGCGCGTTATGCAATTGCATAGTGTGATTACCTGATGCGCTTGTAGAGTGCTCACCATTTATGTGGCTAATCACAAACTCCCCTTGCTGCAAACTAAAGGTAAAGTTTATTTGTTGCTGCGCTGCAAGTGCGGTTAAATCTATATCATCTGCAAAGGTAAAATCGAGCCTTGCAGGTTCGCGTCCCCATTTTTCTATTGCACCACGGCTAATATTTGCTATGCGCTGTGCTTTATCAATACTGTTAATTGTGCCCAAAACAGTTGCTGTATTTTTTTCGCTATTTGTTACTGTGCTTTTCATTATATGAATAGCCGTTAATACATAACTGCCATCAGCTTGCTTAGTCAGCTCAAAATGTAATGTTTGGCCATTTTCAAAAGCACTAAAGTCAACATCATCAGCAACCGTAAAGTCCATTGTCATACTAGGCCAATCAAGTTCAGCTATCGGCTCATGGCTAATATTAACCATACGATGTTCCGCCATAATGCTATTAACAATGCCCTCGCTCCATACAGAGCTAACAGCTTGAGGGGCTTGCATACGTTTAAAGTCTGAGCTTTTACTTGATTCTGAATCTAATAAAAATTGCGCCGAAACCACCACGTCATCATCTGCCATTATTCCTGATAATATTGCGGTGTTTTTACTGTCACTTCTGCCCATTTCTACAGCCACAGATTTAAAGCGCCCCTCGCCCAAGGCAACCACTACACGGTTTTGGTTACCGGTGCGGATCACCGCTTCTTTAGGGACTACTAATTGCGCTTTATTGGCTTGAGTATGAATATTTACTTGGGCAAACATATTAGGCTTAAGTTTATGGCCTTCGTTATTAAAGCGCAGGCGCACTCGCAAGGTCCGGTTTTTAGCATCGAGTGTTGGGTAAATATAATCCACTTTACCCTGCCAGCTTTGGCCACTTAAATAATCAAGCGTCATGCTTACTGGCTGGCCAATCTTAATTAGCTCAGCTTGGCGCTCAAACACTTGCGCTTCAACCCATACCTCATCAAGCTTACCAATACTCATCATAGTGGTGCCGGGGTTAACATAAAAACCTTCGCGCACATTTAGCTCTTCAACTACGCCACTTTGAATGGCATAAAAGGTAATGTTTTGCATTACTTGCTTACTTTTTTGCAGCCGCTCTACAAAATCATCCGATATATTAAGTGACTTTAAGCGTGCTTTAGCTGCGCGAATAAGCACCTGATTGTTACGATTGAGCGCTAATAGAAACTCTTCTTGGGCATTCACTAATTGCGGTGAGTACAAGGTATAAAGTGGCTCACCTTGCTCAACACTGTCACCGGCTGCTTTGATATAAAGCGTTTCTAACCAACCCTCTACACGAGGGTGAATATGAATAAGTTGATCTTGATTATATTGCACATAGCCAACCGTTTTAACTTCATTTTGTAACGCTTTGTACTGTACTTTGGCGATTCTTACCCCGAGATTATTAACCACCGCTGGCGAAATAGTCACAGCACCTGGGCCATCTAAATTGCTACTACTGCCTGGTGCTTCATCGTAAACAGGCACTAAATCCATGCCCATTGGCGAAAGCCCGGGTTCATCACGTCGATAATTACTATCCATGGGTGCTACCCAGTACAGTGGTTGTTTTTCTGTGCTTGCTTTAATATCAGTATTGCTCGCGGGCATAAGCGATAATACTAATGCCGTTACTCCACCACCCACTACAGCTGCTATTAATAGTTTTAAATTAGTATTCACGATTTTGCTCTCCTAATTGCTCAAGCATCACAGCAGCGTCTTGGCTACTGGCATAATAATTTAGACGAGCAATAATAATTTGTTGGTCTATTTGAATATTTAAGCTGTCAATTTTGGCATTAAGCTCACTAATACGAGCACGCATAACTTCTGAAAAATCACCGTCGTCCCGCGTGTATGCATTGAGTGTGGCTTGGGCTTGCTCTGCCATTTGCGGTAATAACTTAGTTTGATAAAGCGTATCGCGTTTTTGTAGCTGCATTAATTGGCTAAACTCTTTGAAATACATCCCTTTTAACTTTTGTAGCGCTATTAACTTTTGAGTTTTAACTGCTTCAGCTGTCGCTATTGCAGCGTTAACTTGCTGATCTTGGCGGTTACTAGTAAATAACGGCAAATCAATACTTACCCCAACAGAGAGTAAATCGGCTCGTGAGTCTCCCATAGGCGTATCACCTCGATGGCTATAGCCCATATTTACTCCAAACTGCGGCTTATAACTTTGCTTTGCGAGCGCTATTTCTGTTTGCTTAGCTGTTACTGTTTGATCAATAGCAACAATCGCGGGATGCGCCATAAGTAACGACATTAGCGCCTCAAATTCCAGCGTGGTAAAACTAATTAACGGCTCAATAGCTGTGTTTTTAGTACTTACTGGTTGAGTTAGCATGCTCATTGGCAACCATTGCGACAGCCGTTTTTTAGCACTTTCAAGTTGCTGCGCTAGCATTACTAATTTATCTTCTAGGCGAGTGAGCTCTAACTGAGCGCGAATAATATCTTGCTGACGAGTTTTGCCTAGCGAGCTGGCATAACTTGATTCGGTTATATCAATCAGTTGCGAAAATAAGGCTTTATCTTGTTCGATAAGCGCAATGCTGCGCTGAGCTCTGTACGCATTAAGCCATGATTCAATAACAATTGTTTTTACTTGTGCAAGGCGATCGGCTCGCAACCAAGGATGTTGCTGCGCAGATTGTGCTAAGGCTTGCTGTTTTAATGCTAGGCTGTCGCCACGACTAAACATTTGGCTTACACCAATGCTTAGCTGCGTCATACCTTCTTGATCTAAAGCAAAACCATCGGTTGGCACGCCCATTAAACCCAAAGTTAATACCGGATCAGGCAAACTACCTGCGGCTATACTTTGTGCTTGCTCTGAGGCTTGTTGGTACTGGCTTGCCTTTAGCCAAGGCTCATGGTTTAGCGCATACGAAAGCGCCTCATCTAGGCTAAGTTCATTGCTGTGTGCTGAGATTGCAGTTCCTAGCATTAGCGCTAAAAAACTGACTTTAAATACTGCAAAGTGATTCATCACTTACTCCACTAAAATTAAAAGATTAATTTAGAGGCAGAAAAGGTGAATTAAACGACTTGACCTAATTTTAGGTACACCTATCCTGCAATTAAGCAGACATAGGGGGGCGGTATAGCGAGCTGACTAAATGGTGTTGGTTTTGTGAGGAATAGAGCTGTATTTTTTCAGAAATAATCAGTGGGGTGCTAAATAAACCATCAACACTCAACATTGAGTACGCTGAACAAGCATTAATTGGGCAATTACATTCTTGCTCGGTTGCTGCATCATCGCAACAGTCCATATTCATCATACTGACTGACATTTGCTGATGTACTTTTTCAGTTGCAACATTAGTTGCAGCATGCTGTGTTTGGCTCATGTGCGGCATTTCACATAGCATAGCAACAGACGCAACAGCCTGACCCACAAGCGTGAGTAACATAGCGATGATCAGTAAACTAGAGTAAATGCGTTGCAAAAAGTTGCCTTATTGAGGTTCTAAGTTCTAGGTTCTAGGTTCTAGGTTCTAGGTTCTAGGTTCTAGGTTCTAGGTTCTAGGTTCTAGGTTCTAGGTTCTAGCGAAGTTTATGATAACTGAATAGTTAATACAAACCTTTATATATTTTTTGCATCGGTTTTAATAAAACTACTCGCGGCAATGGCAAATAAGCAATAACCGGTAAAATACCAAAAGCCATTCCCCAGTTCGGCGTGCATTTTAATTAGCCCACCGGTTTCACCCTCGGCATTGCCTGCAAGGTAAGTAACAATAAGTGCAATAACAAACACATCTACCATACTCCATTTACTCAAAACGCAAATAGTTACTCCCAGATTTTGCTTAAACTTACTCGCTGGCAATAAGCAAAAGACTAATTGCATTAGTAACTTAATAGTCGGTATTACAATTGAGAAAAAAGCCACCAACACCGCCACTAAATAATTTTTATTATGAGCCAGTTCGTTAACCGTTCCCCAAATGCTGCGTGTTTTTTGATAAGCACTTATCTCACCTTCAAGCTTATCTAACCCAAACATGCTTGATGCCATCATCAGCATGTTTCGAGTGTTGCGGTCGCCTTCATCGGCAATCATCTCAATGCCTGTTTGCGCTAATTTAGACTTATCTATTTTCCCCTCTAGGGATAATACAGGCTGGGTAACACCGGGAACCAATAAAGCTAAAGCAATTAAAATACTAACTATAGAGAGAAGTAAGCGCATAACATATCAAAAAAATAAACCATCATGCGCTTATCATACGCAAACTTAAACGCTGCGTCTTGCTCAATGCTAAACCGAGTTTGCTGTATTTAATTATTGTAATTTGCAGTTACAAACAAGATATAACCATACTTTTTATATGGATATGCGCTAATCCTTAGTGCAAATGTACACAAAGAGCCCAGATGGAGGTATAATAACCACATAATATTTTTGTAAAAACAGCATAAGAGCCTCCTATATGAGCATTGAACAAGCCTTAGTAGAACGTAGTAATAACCAATGTGAATTATGTGCAGCAACAGATACTTTATCTGTGTACGAAGTTCCGCCAGTTAAAGAAGCCCACTCAGATAAATGCATTTACACTTGCCAAGTATGTAAAGATCAAATTGAAGACACCGCTGAGCTAACCCCTACTCATTGGCATTGTTTAAACGACAGCATGTGGAGCCAAACTCCTGCAGTTCAGGTAGTGGCTTATCGTATGTTGAGCCGCTTAGCTGCCGACAATGGCTGGGCACAAGACGCCCTAGACATGATTTATCTAGAAGAAGATGCCCTAACATGGGCTCAACAAGTACTTGCTGAAGATGACGACTTAAAACATCTTGATAGCAATGGCGTAGTACTTAAAGCCGGTGATACCGTAACGCTAATTAAAGATTTAGATGTAAAAGGCAGCAGCCTAACCGCTAAGCGCGGTACTGCGGTACGTAATATTGGCTTAACCAGCAATCCTGAACATATAGAAGGGCGTGTTGATGGTCAACGTATTGTAATTCTGACCAAGTTTGTTAAAAAGTAAAAATATTTATTTAGGGCGCATAAGCGCCCTTTTTTTACGCGTTGTAACAATCACTAAGCCAAACTTTTACTCCTCAATTAAGCCTTGATTAAGTAACTAAGCACTATCATCATTTAAAATCATCTAATTTAGTATTAAAGGAACAACGATGTTTAAACGTAAGCCAAGTTCAATTTTAAAATCGGTAGCAGGGATCAGCTTCTTAGCCAGTGGCGCATTGGTATTATCTGGATGTGATGATGCTAAGAACACTGCACAGGCAACACAGGCAGAGTCAACAGCAACGCTAACAACTGAAGTTAGTTACCTTGATCGCAGCATGTTGGCGCCTAATTCACAGCTAACAGTAACACTTGCCGATGTATCTAAAATGGATATTAAAGCAACCGTTATTAGCCAGCAGGTTATTGATTTAAATGGTGGTCCTCCTTATACAGTAGAGCTTGCCTACGACACTAACAAAATTAATAAAGCACTTAGCTACAGCGTTAGTGCACGTATTGAAAATAATGGTGAGCTACTCTACACCAGCACAAGCAACAACAACCCATTCGCAGCAGATGCACAAACCAGCCCGTACAAAATTGTGGTTACAAAAGCAGATCAAAAACCAGATGTTGATTTAGCAAATACATATTGGAAAGCAATCACTTTAGCTGGCGATAATGTTACGGTTACAACAAAAGAACCTTTCATTCAATTTAGTAATGATGGCAAAGTGCATGGGTTTTTAGGCTGCAATAACTTTAACGGTGGTTATGAAGTTAATGAGCAAACGGTGACTTTTGATCACATAGCGGCAACGCAAAAAATGTGTCATGAAAACATGGATCAAGAAGCTGCAATGTCTAGCATGCTAAGTAAAGCTGCGCAGTGGCAAGTTAATGGCGAATCGTTGAGCTTAAAAGATGAAAAAGGTGAGCAACTCGCTACCTTTAAAGCCGTTTACTTTAACTAAAATAACTGCAGTAATAATTAAAATGCCCAGTTTAACTGGGCATTTTGCTATGTGGGTTACTCTGCGACTAACTGCTCGCTGCGATAAAAACCACTTGATTCACTCAATATACTCACCAGCTCTGGCAACACCTCATCCATAACCTGTTTTAATTTCCACGGTGGATTAATTACTATCATCCCCGAGGCAGTCATGCCATGCACGTCGGTATCGGCTTTGGTAGCTAGCTCAAATAATTGAATATTACGCATGCCAGAGTCAATTAGGTCTTGCTCCATGTTGTCAATGCGGCTGCGGTCAACAACAGGATACCAAATCATGTATGTGCCTGTAGCAAAGCGCTGATACGCTTGCATCAACGTAGTAATAACAGTGTCGTAATCGTCTTTGACTTCATAAGGTGGGTCTATTAACACGCAGGCTCTGCGCGATGCAGGGGGTAATAAGCCAACCAAACCAGCAAAACCATTTTCGCCACGTACTCGAATCGAACGCTTCCCTTGCATGTTCTCCTCTAGTAATAACAAATCACGTGGGTGCAGCTCAAAAAACCAGCCTTTATCTTGGCGGCGTAAAAAGTGTTCCGCAATTTTTGGCGAACCCGGATAAAACTCTAAATCGGCTGTTTGGTTAAACGATTTGATCAGTGCAATGTAGTCGTTTAAAGCTGAGTGTTTACTAGTGTGTTGCCACAGTTTTTCAATGCCGTCTTGATACTCTTGTGTTTTTTGTGCATCGGCCGCTGCTAATTCGAAAAAGCCCGCACCCGAATGAGTGTCTATATAATCCAGTGGCTTATCTTTTAAAGTTTGGTAACCTAACACTTGTGCTAACACTAAATGTTTAAGTACATCGGCAGGGTTTCCGGCATGAAATGAGTGTCTGTAACTAAGCATTATTTATTTTCGCCATACGCTATTTAATAAAAACAGTGAACCATAAGCACTGTACTTTGACAACCTATCCCCTGATAAGCGGCCATTAAAATGAACCATTTCTGAATGAAAAAGCCAATACACTGAATTATCCCTTAACAGAGAATAAAAATCAGCTAAAACCAGCGTAAATGCTGGTAAATAAACAAACTTTGCTTTACATTTGCATTACCTTAATTACAGTTATATGAGCGCCTTTATGAATAACAACACTCTTCAACAACTCGAACAACTGATCGACCAATTAATTCAGCGTAATAATCAATTACAAGCTGATGTTTCTAATTTAAAAGAACAAAATAGTAAACTCGCTGACGACAACGAGCTTTTGCAATTAGAAGCCCTTGAAAACGAAGAAAAACAAAAAGATGCCAGCACTACTTTATCTGGCCTGCTTGATAAGTTACAAAGCGCACAACAGGCTAGCTAATGTCTGAGCTGCAAAACCAGCGAGTCACTGTTGAATTGCTTGGTAAAGAGCAGCAATTTGCTTGCCCACCTGGGCAAGAAGAGGCACTTAAAGCGGCAGCTAAAAATCTCAATGATTTGGTTGAGCAAATGAAACAACGCTCTACTGTTAAAAATGAGCAAAATGCCCTACTTATGGCAGCCTTAAATTTAAGCCACGAATTGCTAGAAGCAAAGACTATAAAAGCCGTTGATCTGCAACACCAAGATCAACTCATTGATAAGTTGAGTCAGCACTTATCAAATGACTCTAAACATAATAAATAAAAGCGCCTAGAGCGCTTTTATTTATTACGCAGCTTTTAAACCATAATAGAGAGCGTTATATGAAGTCAGCCCTGCGTTTATTTAAATTAAGTAAGTACCTACTACTGCTTAACTCTTTTTATTTTGCAGCCAATGCTAACGCCGATGTTACGTGGGAGAAAATAAGTCCCAATATTCAATTTTTAAAACAACAGCATAAACTACGTTTTTACGACTCAAACCAAGTATTAATTGAAGGTAGTAAATGCGCACTGTTAGTAGATACCAGCGGCAACTTTGCTGCAGTAGAACAACTTGCTAGCGATTTAAAAAAGCACTTAACAACACCTTTGTGTTACTTAGTGGCCACTCATTTTCATGACGATCATTTGCTGGGGATGGCTGTAATGCAGCACTTTTACCCCGATGCGCAATTAATTACCCATCAGCAAGTAAAAACTGACTTTGCCCTTTATCAGCAAGCATTTAACGATAAGCTAGAAGGATTCGAAAAAAGCATTGAGCTTAGCTACCAACGCTTAGCAACACTCCCCGAAAATGAGCAAGCGCAGTGGCGTACAAAGTTAGAACGCGCTAAACAGCGCCTATTCCGCTGGCAAAAATATCAACTCAATGCACCTGAAATAAGCATAAACACCAATAAAACATTAGACTTAGGCAATTTTGAAATTACTTTAAACGCCCACCAAGCACATACCAATGGCGATTTAACCATTACAACTAACAGTGGCAGCACTTTGATTGGTGGAGATATTGTTGACTGGCTTCCCTACCCTGGCCACGGCGAGCTAAGCAGCTGGCGCGCACTGCTACAACAATATATTAATGACTCAGTGCTAAAAACTATAATTCCTGGTCATGGTGAACTAACTAATAAGTCGCAACTGCAGCAGTCGCACGCATTTTTAACCGCCATTACAGAGCATGTAGCTAATAATAGTGGGCAAACAATAGAGCAGTTAATGCTGTCATTTCCTGATGTCGCGATTAAACCCTACATGCAAGAGTCGCTTAATGCCAAGTCGAGTAATTTATTTTTACAAGCAGGATTAATTCGCGCGATAAACGCAAAATAACTCAACACAACGGACTGTGTTAAAATAGTAAAAGGATTTTAATAGAAGTGAATGTTATGCGCAGTTTGGTTTTAGCTTGTTTAGGTGTTTTTTTATTTGGCTGTGAAACCACCAAGCCAGAGCCTATAGAAGCACCGCAAATATTTACTCACTTTAAGCCAAGTTACAGCGCCCCTAGTGAATTAAAAACACCGCAAAGCACAAAAACTAACTTACGCATAACGCCGCCTAAAAATACAAAAAATAAGATAATAAAGCCACCGGCCAAAACAACTGACTTATGGCAGCATATCGCTAATAATCTGCATTTTCCTATTGAGCAAAATAAAGCGCTGAAAAAGCGTATTAATTGGTATTTGCAGCAACCCGATTACCTGCAAGTTATGAGCAAACGAGCCGCTCCGTATTTATACCATATTGTAAAAAAGGTAGAACAACAGCAACTACCAATAGAGTTAGCACTGCTGCCTTTTGTAGAGAGCGGATTTAGACCCACTGCACACTCATCGCAGCAAGCCGTTGGCGTATGGCAACTGGTAGGAGCAACTGCACATCATTTTGGGGTTAAGTCTGATCAATGGTATGACGGCCGCCAAGATGTACTTGCCGCCACCGACGCAGCACTGGCGTATTTAAGTTACTTATATAAACGCTTTGATGGCAATTGGCTGCACGCTCTCGCCGCTTATAATAGCGGTGAAGGGCGAGTTAAACGCGCGATTAAACAAAATAAAAAGCACGGTAAAAGCACTGATTACTGGTCGCTAAAATTACCTCAAGAAACCGCCGATTATGTACCCAAGTTACTGGCACTAAGCTACTTAGTTAAACACCCGCAACAAGGTTTTAAACGCCCAAAGCTCGCTTACAAAGCATTGACCACCCATATGAATGTAGGCCAACAATTTGATTTTTCAATCATTGCCAAGCTCTCTGGAGTAGGCTCTAAGCAGCTACATGCACTTAATCAAGGGTATTTAAAAAATCAAAGTTCACCCAATGGTCCGCATACGTTATTACTGCCAATTGAGCAACAGGCACTATTAAACAGTTCGTTTTTTAAAACTAACTTTGCTGGAGAGTACATAGTTAAACAAAACGATACGCTTTACAGTATTGCTAGGCGCTTTGGCATGCCTTTAAGTACCTTAAAGCAACTTAATAATAAACAAAACAACTTAATTGGCATTGGTGAAAAATTACTTGTTGGCCAGCCCAAAACACTCCCGGAATCATTGACTATTGATTATAAAATTAGCCCCTACCTTGAGCATCAAGAAGTGGTAATTGCAACACTCGAAATAGACTATGAAGTGCAACCAGGCGATACCTTGTGGAGCATTAGTCAGCTTTACAATGTGCCGCACAGTGACCTAGCTAAATGGAATAAACTGTCAGCGTCGAGTATGCTCAAACCAGGTATTCAATTAGTGTTATTTATTCCTCAAGCCGAAAAGCCTCAAGTAACAACAATTAAAAAAGATTTATTGTTAGATCTACAAAAAACATTAAATCAGCCACGTTAAGTTTCTAAAAAAACATATTTCGCGTAAAATTACGCTCTAACTAATACAGTCAAAATTTAAAGAGATAAGCATGCAAATTAGTAAAAATTCAGCCGTTGAATTTCATTACACCCTTAGCGAAGCCGGTGAGCAAATAGAAACCAGTACTAACGAAGCGCCTCTTACTTATATTCATGGCAGCGAAGGCATGCTTCCTGGTTTAGAAAATGCGCTGGAAGGCAAAGCCGCTGGCGAAAAGTTTAGCGTTACATTAGCGCCAAGCGAGTCATACGGCGAACGTGTTGATAACTTAGTACAACGCATTCCGTTAAAGCATTTACAAACACAAAGCAAAGTTAAAGTATGGAAACCAGGCATGACCGCAATGGTAAGCTCGGATCAAGGTCGTCATCAGGTAACTATTATTAAAGTAGGCCGCTTTAATGCCGATTGTGATTTAAATCATCCATTTGCAGGTAAAACACTGACTTTTGATGTTGAAGTAGTGTCGGTACGTGAAGCCACCAGCGAAGAAGTATCGCACGGCCATGTGCATGCAGCAGGCGGATGTGGTCACTCTCACTAATTAAAAAGTAATAACAAATAAAGGAGCAAGTATGTCAAAAGTGGCTATTGTTACCGGCGGCACCAAAGGTATTGGTTTAGCGGTAATACAACGCTTACTAGCAAGCGGCTATGAAGTACATAACCTTGATATAACACCAAGTAACTTTGGTGAGTTTCATCATTGTGATGTAAGCGATGTCACTGTTGTACGTCGTTGTATTAATGCCATAGTTGGGCAAACGCAGCGCATTGATGTACTTGTTTCTAATGCAGGAAAACATTTAAGCGCCAACATAGAAAGTACCGATGAGCAAACTCTCGATGCACTATTTGCGCTTAATGTAAAAGGCGCGTATGCGGCAGTGCAAAGTGTATTACCAATAATGAAAACACAAAACAACGGCGCTATTGTGCTTATAGCCTCAGATCAGGCAATTATAGGTAAACAAAATTCATTTGCTTATAACCTGACTAAACACGCCCTTGCTTCTATGGCAAAAACCACCGCGCTTGATTACGCGAGTTTTAATATTAGGGCTAATGCCGTGTGCCCTGGCACTATAGAAACACCCTTATTTCATAACGCCATAGACGCTTACTGTAAAAACAGTGGTGCCAATAAAGCACAAACAGTAGCCGAAGAGGCGGCATTGCAGCCACTTAACCGTTTAGGCCAAGCTGATGAAGTAGCCGCTTTAGTGAATTTTTTAGTCAGCGATGATGCAAGCTTTATCACCGGTAGCTTGCAAAGTATTGACGGTGGTTATACAGCGCAATGAGTAGTGCTATTATTGACCCCCATGTGCATTTTTTTAATCTACTTGAGGGGCAATATACTTGGTTACAAGGCGCTAACCCGCCGCCATGGCCTAACTTAGACAAAATAAAGCAGCCGATCAGTGCTGCGCAATTAATGCAAGATTGCGACTTTAAACTTGCAGGCTTAGTGCATATTGAAGCGGGGTTTGATAACAGCGCACCTATAAACGAGCTTAACTGGCTCACCAAGCACTTGGCTGGCATTACTTACAAAGCCGTTAGTTTTGCCCAGATTGATCAAAGCAATCAGCTATTTAGCCATGCGCTCAGTAACCTTTCCCATCCAAGCTTAGCGGGCATTAGAGATATTACCCAAGGTGATGACGCCAAACGTTTGCTCAGCAGTAATTGCTACAATAACTTTGAAACGTTACAGCAGTTAAAATTACATTTTGAAGCCCAGTTTGAGCTTGAAAACCATATTATAGTTAAGCAAATTGCTCAATACGCCAAACAGTTTCCACAGTTACAAATTATACTTAATCACGCAGGTTTACCCCACAATATGCCAGCGTGGCAGCAAGGCATTAAATTACTCGCCAAGTACCATAACATTGCAATTAAGTTTTCGGGATTTGAGTTACTTAAGCTCAATAGCGGGCAGCAAGCACAGTGCTTTAATATTATTTTGCAACACTTTGGCGAGCAAAGAATAATGTTTGCGAGTAACTTCCCCGTTTGCCAAATCAATACCCAATATAACGACTTATGGCAGGCACACTTTAACTTATGTAGTAACCAAGCGCTTTGGCAGCAATTAAGCTATAAAAACGCTAAACACTGCTATCAACTCTAAATAAAAGCCGCTATATTTAAATTAATCGTTTAAAAATAGAGCTTCTTATATGCACTCTAAAATTCGTGACAAAAAAACAACAACACTCGCTTCCTTAGCACTGCTTAGCGTTTTATCTGGGTGTGGCGGCGGTAGCGATAGCGAGGGCCTTACTCCTAATAGCAATACCAATAGCTGGAACGCAGGGGTATTTGCCAGTGCCAGCCAATTTAAAGGACAATGCCAAGCAAGTAATGAAAAAACTGGCTGCGTTCGTGGAGTAACGAAACCTACCTTTGGTACGATGAGATAATAGATACCGATCCAGCGCTTACAAGCGGCGTAGTTGCTTATTTTAACACCTTAAAAACCAATGAACTGACCGATTCAGGCGCTAAAAAAGATAACTACCACTTTAACTTACCTACCGATGAGTGGCAGCGCCAAAGTCAATCAGGGGTAACCTATGGCTATGGCTTTAATATAAAAATACTTGCTAGCAGCGCGCCACGCCAAGCCGTTATTAGCTATACCGAGCCAAATACACCTGCGAGTAATCAAAACCTTGCTCGTGGCTTTGAACTTGTTGCAGTAGATGGCATTGATTTTGTAAATACGACTTCCAGCAGTGAAGTTGCTCTTATTAGTGCAAGTTTGTTTCCTGAGCAAACAGGTAAAACGACCGAGTTTGTATTTAAAGACATAAATACTAACCAAAACCGTACCGTAACACTCACCTCGCAAAATATTACCTCGCAACCGGTAGTCAATGTGCGTACCGACTTAGCCGATGGCGATGTGGGTTATTTTCAGTTTAATAGCCATAATGCGATTGCTGAAGATCAGCTCTACAATGCATTTAACCAATTTGCAGCAAGTAATATTAAAGACTTAGTGATTGACGTACGCTATAACGGCGGCGGCTTTTTACAAATGGCCAGCCAAGTAGCCTATATGATTGCGGGCCGCGCGAACACCCAAGGAAAAGTGTTTGAGCGTACTGTTTTTAACGATAAAAATCCAAATACCAACCCGGTAACTGGGCAAACACTTAGCCCAATGCCGTTTACTAATCAGTTTGTGGGATTTGCTGATAACCCTGCAACTGTGCCCGGTAGCGCACTGCCAACATTAAACCTAAACCGCGTATTTGTTCTCACGACTAGCAGCACCTGTTCAGCAAGCGAAGCCATTATTAATGGTCTGCGCGGCGCCGACATTGAAGTGATCCAGATAGGCTCTGGTACCTGTGGCAAGCCTTATGGCTTTTATCCTACCGATAACTGCGCAACCACCTATTTTACCATTCAGTTTAGCGGTATAAATAATAAAGGTTTTGGCGAGTATGCTGATGGCTTTGCGCCAAAAAACACTATTGATAACGCTTTTCAACCCGTATTATTAAATGGTTGTGCGCTTGCCGATGACTTTTCTCAGCCATTAGGTAATGCCAATGAAGCACTGCTTAAAACAGCGCTTAACTATCGAAATACCGGTAGCTGCCCTGCGCCAAGCTCCATAAACAGTAAACAAGGTTTTGCACCTGCTATTACAACTGATTCGCCTGAAGTAAAAGATACGCGAATTCAAACCTTGCTTGAGCAAAATACTATTCTTAGCGATAACATGAGATAAACCATGAAAGTACGCCGACTTACAGTAATCGCATTTATAACAACCGCACTCAGCGGCTGCTTAGCACAAAGCGCTGAGCCAACTCCTAAGCTGCAGCATGCGCTATTAGTAACACCTAATAGCATAGCAGTAGCTAATGCTATTGCTAGCTTGCTGCATAGCTCACAAGTGCAATTAGCCGATGATGTATTTACTACTAACAGTACTGTGACGCTCGATAAACTCAACCATAAAGACTCTATGGGTAATCCTATTATGGGTAAGCAGCTTAATATGCCCGACCAGTTTGAGTTAATGATTAAAGGCAAGCAATGCTTTGTTCGCCATCTTGATAGCAAAGCAACGCAGCAGTTAAAAGGCGTGCAGTGTAAAATTAATCAGCTATAACAATAACGCCAAATAGAAAAAGCCGCGTAGTGAGCTATCACTACGCGGCTTTTTAATCTGTATGCTAAAACTATTTAATTTCTACACGCTGCGAGCGCATTACAATCTCATCGTTTAATTCAATACCAATACCTGGCTCTTCCGACACTTGAAAAAAGCCATTTTTAGGTTGAGGATCTTGCAGACACAACTCACGGTTCCATTTTTTAATCGCATAAGTATGATGCTCATGAATTAAAAAGTTAGGAATGGCTGTTTCTAAATGCAGTGAAGCTGCAGTCGCTACTGGCCCGCCGCATACATGCGCTTGAATGCGCACATCAAAAATATCGGCGTAGTCACACACTTTTTTCGTTTCGGTAAAACCACCACATAAACCAATATCGGGTTGCAATACATTAATACTTTGATCTTCTAAGTATGGGCGTACACCCCAGCGGTTATACAAGCGTTCACCACCAGCAATTGGCACGGCCACTTTATCAGCCACTTTGGCATGCAATGAATGGTTTAAATAGTTAACGGGTTCTTCAAAAAACATGCAATCGAATTCTTTCGCTATTTCGCCCAATTGAATTGCCGAAGTCACCCCTGGTAAGCTATGGCATTCAAAAATAATATCAACTTCGTCGCCTACCGCTTCACGAATCGCTTGCATACGCGCACGGTACAACTTCATTTCAGCGCGGGAAATAATATTAGTGCGATCGTAGTAAGTATTGCCGTCTTTATCGTACTGAATTGGGTCTACTTTTACTGCATCGTAACCCTCGGCAACCGCTTTTAAAGCCGCTTCGGCGTATTCTTGTGGCTGCACTAATGCTTTAAACTCGCTATCCCAGTCAAACTGCAGTTGCGATGCATAAGTGCGTAATTTATCGTTAACCTTACCACCAAGCAGTTGATACACAGGTACACCCAGTGCTTTACCTTTAATATCCCACAGAGCAGTATCAATCGCACTCATTGCAGCATATACAACAGGCCCACCACCTAAACCCCAAAAGCTTTCACGTAACATACGCGACCAAAGCTTTTCGGTTTGAAATGGGTCGTGGCCAATTAAAAATGCATCGGCCATTTCTTTGATCATAGCGGCAGCAGCGCTGTGGCCTAAATCGTATGCAAGGCCCGCTTCACCCACACCACTAATGCCTTCATCAGTATGAATACGTACAAATACTGGAGTCCAAGCAGGACGATCTGGGCAATGAATATCAAACACTTCAACGCGATTTACTTTCATGAATATTCCTTATTAACCTTTAAATGGTTATTTTGCAAAACTAGGATCAAGTCGGTACGCTTTGCGCAGCATAGCTGGCCACGCTAACTGCCCGCCAGTACTACCACTGTGCACTACATTTGCTTGATTATAAATATTGTCGATTATAGGCTGCGGGACGCTAATAGCCTGCTGCGAACTGGCTTGAATAGCGAGCTGTATTTCACAGGCGCGCTGTAAATCATAAAAGCGCATAAAAGCATCGCCCACCGTTGGCCCCACTGTTAAGCCACCGTGGTTAACTAACAACATATGGTTAGTATTGCCTAAATCATCTTGTAAGCGTTTTCGTTCATCATCGTTAACCGCTAACCCTTCGTAACCATGATACGAAAGCGACGGCAAAGAGAACATGGAATACTGACTTAGTGGCAATAAGCCATTTTTTTGTGTAGCAACAGCTATGGTTTCTTTCGTGTGCAAATGAATCACACAATGCGCATCGTCGCGCACTTCGTGAATTGCGCTATGAATAGTAAAGCCAGCTGGATTTATATTAAATGGCGTGTCGTCAATAATATTGCCACTTAAATCTACTTTAACTAAGTTAGAAGCGGTGATCTCATCAAAGGTTAAACCAAAGGCATTCACTAAGTAATGATCACTGCCCGGTATCCGCGCCGATAAATGCGTGTAAATTAAATCGCCCCAACGAAAATGATCCACCAACCTATAACAGGCGGCTAGATCAACTCGTAGCTGCCATTCTTGTGCTGATACTTTATTTTTTAAATCGAGCTGGGGTAAATCAAACATAATAAGCCTTTAAATACACATAAGATCAATTGCGCAATAGATGTTTAGAAGTCTAAATTAGTATTTAGGTTATAGCAATCAGGAAATAAAACAGCCACACTAGGTGTGGCTGTTTTTTAATAAAAATAATTAACTGCGTTTATTATTTTACGTTTGCAAGGTAATCAGCAATTGCAGCAAACTCTTCATCTGTTACGGTTGCTACCATAGCTTTCATAGCCATAGACATACCATTACTGCGCGCACCTGATTTAATGTCTTTCATTTGTGCAACTAAATAGTCTTTATTTTGACCATTTAATTTAGGGTACATGCCCATAATAGGTGCTTTACCTTCAGCGCCGTGACACGTTTGGCAGTTTTTAGCAGTGTAAAGTGCAGCACCATCTGCAGCAGCTGCATTAAATGACAAGCTTGCGGCTAAACTAATACCCGCGCCTAATAAAAGTGTTTTAATTTTGCTCATTGTATTTACTCTTCTTTTTTGACGGTTAAAAAACTGTTCTGGTGATTGTAGTCAACAACACTATAAAAAGCATACGTAACTAATAGCATTTGACGATCAATCAGAACAAATACATGTACAGCTCATTTAAGTTAACTTTAGCAAAAATTAAATGAGTCTACACTTAACTAAAATTTACCACGTTAAATCATCTGGTATTTCAAAATCGGCGTATGGATCGTCTTCATCTTTTACTTTGCTTTCTGGCTCAACATGAAAAACAATATAATGTTCATCTACTTCAGCTACTTTACGTGCCGGTTCGTCTTCTAATACGTAAAATCGGCCTTCGAGCACACAAATAGCTAAGCGACCACCCGATAACGCTTTTTGCGTTCTTTCGTTTACTTCAATGCTCTTTACTTTGTTTTCGTAAGTAAAGTTAAAAGTACGCTCACCACGTATTGCTTCTTGGTTATGGTGTTCTAAAATTTGTTTAACACGGGCACTTTGCTCGCGCTGCTTTAAACTACCTTGGCGTGCCTGGTTAAGCTCTTCTGCTTTTTGTTGCTGCTCAAGTTTTGTTTGTTGAATATGCTTTTGTAAATCGCTAGGGTTACTGGTTGCACCCTTTTTTTGCTTTTTTTGCTGCTTACGCTTTTCTGATTTAGCAACTTTAGCTTTATGCGATGTTGTTAATCCTGCTTGGAGCAATTGCTCTTGAAGTGACCCCATGGCTCTATTCCACTAAAAACTAATATTAAGACTATTTTAATCACCAATGCCGGCAAATAACAGCGCTATCATCATTAATCTAACAAACGACGATAAAAACACCATGATTTAGCGCAAAGATAGCGACTCTTTTAGTAAACAATTACTTATTACTGTTTATGGGCATACCAAATAGTCGCTTAAAGTATTCGTTTTTAGATTATCAAACACAAGGGATTTTTAATATACTGCCACTTAACTATTAGTTACTCGCCAAGCTATATAATGCGCCTACCTCACTTGTTGCTTTGTTCTGTATTTATTTTTTTTGTACTTTACGCTCCACAACCACTGCTTGGCCTATTTGCAGTTGAGTTTGGTGTTGCCCCCGCCGTTGCTGGCAGCTTAATGACTGCGGCTATGCTACCACTGGCTATTGCGCCTTTAGTGTATGGGTTGTTTTTAACTAAACGTAATCCTTTATTTATATTACGCATTGCTATGTTGTTATTGGGAGGATGCTGTTTATTATTTGTTTACGCCCCCACCTTTGAGCTGCTGTTATTGGTACGCTTTTTACAAGGCCTAATATTACCAGCGGCATTAACAGCCATGACCAGTTATATTGGCATGAGTTTTAGTGCCGATACACTGCAAAAAAATATGATAATCTACATTGGCAGCACCATAGTAGGCGGCTATTTTGGACGTGTTCTGGCAGCTATTTTTAGCGATATATGGCACTGGCAAAGTTTTTATTATTTTATTGCCACCATGCTCATTTTGCTTGCGTGGAGTATTCCCCATACCCGCTTTAAAAGTAATAACGTTAAATCAATACTTTCACCACTAGACTATATTAAACAACTGCGTGAAGGGCCGCTGCTAAAAGTGTATGGTGCGGTATTTTGTATGTTTTTTTGCTTTGCCGCTTTACTTAATTATTTACCTTTTATTTTGCAAAATACTTTTTTAATCACTAATACTCGCGACATTGGCTTGGTTTACAGTGGTTATTTAATCGGCGCTTTAGCGTCTATTACAACACCTTGGTTACTTAAAAAAGTGCCCTCTGCATGGCATTTATTAACGGCTATATTTTTGTTTTACAGTATTAGCATTGTCATGTTAATGAGCCACCAGCTAATAGTGTTTTTAGCCGCATTTACATTATTTTGCGGGTCTATGTTTGTGATTCACTCAACTGCCGCTCCCTTAGTTAATAAAATAAGTAAAGCACCACCAAGTGTTACTAATGGCGGGTATGTATCGTTTTATTACAGCGGCGGTGCACTTGGGTCGTTATTACCAGGGGTGATATACCAGCATCATGGGCAAACCGCATTTATGGCAGCTTTATTGGCTGTTTGCCTATGCGGCTTGATGCTGGTTATATGGGCTTACCTTGAAGGTAAAAATACTACGCGAGGCTGATGCTCAGTAAAGTTAAAAAACTGCTCTAAGTCTGCTTTATTAAGTAACCAGGTTTGGGTGTTTTCAAACGGATGACAATGAAATAGCTCACCTTGCCAAATATCTTGATCTAGCCAAACGCTTACTTCGTTTTGCTTGTCGTTCATTAGGCTAAGCATAGATACACACCCAGGTGCTACTTTTAAATAGCGCGCTAAACGCTCGCTTGAGGCAAATCCTAACCGCGATAACCCTTGTTGTTTTGACAATACTTTTAAATCAAGTTGCTTGTCATGGGCGGTTATAACTAAAAAGTGCCGCTTACCTTCATTATCACGTAAAAATAAATTTTTAAGTCGTGTACCTGGGCGCTCTACCATAAAGGCATCGGCATCTAAACTGCCATGTAATGGTGGGTGCTCTATCACCTCATAATTAATATTTAACTGCGCTAATAGCGCTGCTAACTTTGTTTTATCAGCTAACATACTACAAACAACGTCCTCTTAATTGCACACTTAAATCACGCCACAGTACCTCATTAATTTCATGCTTAGCGGGGCAATAGTTGCGTGTTTCAAGCTCTTTATTTAACAATTCAACAGCTTGATCTTCTAACTGCAATTTTAAAATACTCGACTCTTCAAAATGCTCTTGCGCTGCAAAACGCTCAAAGTCACTGCGGGTAAACTTTTTATCTAAATTAATGTTCTGGCGGCTTTTAGCCTTTACCGATACTACATAGGCAAATAGCTTATTTCCTTGCTCATCTTGCTTTTCATGAAACTGTTTATTATTTATTTCATAAGGTTGCTCGTCACTTGAGTTAGCACAGCCCACAAGCAGAACCATCAGTACTAAGGCATACTTTTTCATTTTTAATTGTCTTTTTACTGAATATTGTTGTTGAGTCTACCAAAATTTCATCTAAACGGTAAAATTAGTGAAAAAATACTTGACCTATTTTATAAAAAATCTTAAAGTTCGTCCCGCTTGAGAATCAGCAATCAAGCTTTTACGTAATATGTAAAATTTAGGAATGTGGGGCTATAGCTCAGCTGGGAGAGCGCCTGCCTTGCACGCAGGAGGTCAGCAGTTCGATCCTGCTTAGCTCCACCACTTTCCTACTCCCTCCTTAGTATTGTCTCAAAGCCATCAATTTATTCGCTATTTTATCTTAAGTTTCACTCTGTATTTAAACCCCAAAATATACGCCATATAGCTAACGCTATTGCACGCTTTTTAATTTTACTGGCTAGCGAAGTAGAGCCTAAGTTAGTTTATTGCACAAAAAAGCCGAGCTGCAGCTCGGCTTTTGAAATTCATAATATGTTTTGTCCTGAAATAAACTAAGTTTATTCGCGGATCTGACCGTCGCCATTAACTAAATACTTTTCAGTAGTTAGTGACTCAAGGCCCATAGGTCCGTAGGCATGTAGCTTAGACGTTGCAATACCAATCTCGGCACCTAAGCCCAGTTGTGAACCGTCTGAAAAACGCGATGAAGCGTTAACAGTTACTACCGAAGCATCAACACTACGTTGGAATAACTCTGCCGTAGCAGCGTTTTTAGTACAAATTACTTCTGTATGATGCGAACCAAATTGCGCTATGTGCTCTACAGCTGCCGCAAAACTTGGAACCACGCGAATGGCTATTTCTAAATCTAAATACTCTTCACCAAATTCATCGTCGCCCAGTACTGTTGCATTGTCAAAATACGTAGCTGCTTGGCTATCGGCATTAATTTTAACGCCTTCTTGACGTAACACTACCGCACACAAGTTTAAAAACTCATCGGCAATATCTTGATGTACAACTAAGCCTTCTAAAGCATTACACACGCCGGTGCGTTGCGTTTTACCATTAAGCAGTAGGTTAATTGCCACTTCAAGGTCGGCGTCTTTATCAACATATAAATGACATACACCTTTAAAGTGTTGGATCACTGGAATTGTGCTGTTTTCGGTTACAAAGTTTATTAACCCTTCACCACCACGCGGTATAATTAAATCAATGCTGTCACGTTGCTGCATTAATTCCATTAATAAGCCACGATCGGGGTCAGGAATTACCGAAATAAGTGCCTCTGGTAAATTATGCTTTGCTAGCACGCTGTGCATTACGCTAGCAATTGCTTGTGAGCTTTTTAGTGCTTCTTTACCGCCGCGTAAAATAACGCTATTACCCGATTTAAAACACAATGCACCCGCATCTGCGGTTACATTTGGGCGCGCTTCGTAAATCATACAAACTACGCCTAGTGGTACGCGCATTTTACGAATTTTAATGCCATTTGGACGCTCGGTAATATCGCGTAGCTGACCAACCGGATCATCTAAGCTTACTATCACTTCGATGCCTTCAGCCATTGCTTCAACACGTTCATCGTTAAGCGTTAAACGGTCAACCATTGCTGCTGCTAAGTTATTGTCGCGTGCCGCGGCTAAATCGCTTTCGTTTTCTTTAATAATAAATGCTTTTTCTGCACGTAGTGCTGCAGCCATGTCCAATAGCACTTTATTTTTTGTCTCGGTATCGAGTAACGCTAACTGATGAGCAGCTTTTGCTGCCTGGCGTGAAATATCCGTAATTAAACTCATGACTTCTCCAATAATGCGATATGTTTTTCAGATATAACAGGTCCAATTGAGTCCTGCATTTTTTCGCTGAATTCACTCTGTTCGTTGTCTGCAATAAAGCTCAACAAACAGCTACTATAATTTGCGGTTGCTTTGGCTAAACGCGTACCATCTTCACTACGTACCAAAATGGTGTCACCAATTGCGAACTCGCCATGCACGGCCATTATTTCATCGCCACGAATACAGCCTGTTTCGCCTTCGAGTGACTTATCAAACGAGCCATCTACAACAACTTCACCCTGCTCATTTGCAGTGTGCGTCATCCAATGTACAGAATCTTGCATTGGTTTTTCGTATGGTAAGAAAATAGTCCCCGGGTTTTCACCTGCAAGTAAACGCGTAAATGTCTCTTCTTTAAAGCCGTTAATAATATAAGTTGAAATCCCATGTGAGGTTGCTTTTTCGGCCGCTTCAATTTTGGTTTTCATACCGCCTGTACCAACTGCGCTAGTTGCACATCCTGCCATAGCATAAATAGAGTCATCAATTGATTTTATTTCAGGCAGTAAAATAGCATCGTCATGCAAGTTAGGGTTTTTATCATATAACCCATCCACATCTGAAAATATAAGCAGCGCGTCTGCATCTGCTGCTGCTGCAACCATAGCAGATAAGTTATCGTTATCACCTACTTTTAGATCATCGGTTGTTACTGCATCATTTTCATTAATAATAGGTAGCACGCCGTGCTCAAGCAAAGTAAATACAGTTTCGCGAATACTTTGATAGCGTTCATGATCACGTAAGTCACCGTGGGTTAATAATAATTGAGCTGATGGAAAGTCAAAAAACCTATCCCACATTGCTATCATTTCTGTTTGACCTGCGGCAGCCATCGCTTTTTTCATCACGACTGAACGTGCTGTATCTGATGGGAACAAATGTGCCCCCGCAGCAACTGAGCCTGACGAAACTAAAATAACTTCAATACCACGAGCACGACAGCGAACAATAAACTGTGCAATGGTTAATATGTAACGTGAACGGCAGCCATCTTGATCCGGTGCAATTAAAGCACTACCTACTTTAAGTACTATACGTCGCCAATTTAACTTATTCATAAATGTTCAACTTTCCATTTTATTTGCGCTCATACAATGTGATGAGCTAAAACTAGTTAGCTAGGTTTAAAACATAGCTTCGAATTTGGTTTATCATTTAAAAACACTTTTTTACACACGCAAAGCGACTTCATCTAAAACTGTTGTTATAGATTTAAGCGCAAGTACTAAATAGCAACAACTCAACGGTGTTGAATAGTACTAACAAAAAATTTAAAAAGTGTTGTTTATGTATCGCTGTAAAAGCTGTGTGTGGCTTTTTTATTAACAACATACATAGAGCCTCTTAAGTCAGATACACCAACAGATAGGGTGATGACTTAAGGACCGAGATTTAAACGCCACGATGGGGGCTAAATATTGAAAGGTAATAATTCAACTCAAACCTTTATTTATTTAAATAGTTAAATAAACTTGTTTAGCAAAATCATACCAAAGAGTTCGGTAAATGATATTTATACTGCTCAAACCCTTAAATCACTACAAAACAGTATTATACCGCTTTAATGTGACTCTAATATTAATAAGTTATTATTTTAAAATAACCACTTAATTAGACAACTAATTGTTTGAACACGAAGTATAATACGCTAAAACAGCAGGTAAAATCAAGGTTAAAATTCAAACCAAGTAAAATACAGCTTGTTTTTCGAACTGTTTTTGTATTAATTATCAAAAAGTTAAACTCTTCTTATAGAGTATTTATTAATATTACTGCTAAAATAATAGACTTTAAAACTCGTAATATCTGATAAACAGCTAAAATTCTATTAGCAAAATTTAACTTATCCGTGTATACCCCTGTATTATAATTAACATAAGTTATACTTTTATCTATCATATTCACAAGGAATTCTTATTCTATGTCAGCAATTTATATAGCCGGTATCGCACTTTGCTCCGTGCTTGCCCAGTGGGTCGCATGGGCGTTTAGAGTCCCTGCTATTCTGTTTTTATTGCTTACAGGACTATTATTAGGGCCATTTACTGGCGTACTAGATCCTGACGCGCTTTTAGGCGATTTACTCTTTCCTGTTGTGTCACTCAGCGTTGCTATTATTTTATTTGAAGGCTCTCTCACCCTGCACTTCAGAGAATTAAAAGGCATCAGTAAAGTAGTCAGAAACCTGTGCTCTATTGGTATGCTCACTACGTGTATAATTATTAGCTTTAGTGCCTATTGGCTATTAGAGCTTAACTGGCGGGTAGCTGCTGTGCTCGGCGCTGTACTTGTTGTAACGGGTCCTACTGTTATTGCCCCTTTGCTAAACTCTATGCGACCAACTCAAGACATCGACCGAATACTACGCTGGGAAGGCATTGTTATAGACCCTATTGGTGCTCTTTTTGCCGTATTAGTTTTCGAAGCCGTGATGTTGGTTGGCGAAGGTCAAATATTTAGCCATACCATTATCGCGCTAGTTAAAACCTTAGGTGTAGGCTTAACAATTGGTGTTGTTGCAGGTTGGCTTACTACACAACTTATGCGCCGAGAGTGGCTACCATTTGAGTTGCATAAGTTTGGCATTTTAGCCCTAGTGCTTATAAGTTTTTCAGTGTCTAATCACTTAAGCCATGAATCAGGTTTATTAGCGGTGACTGTATTTGGTATTTGGCTTGCAAACCAAGATGATTTAGAAATTGATTCGGTGCTTGAGTTTAAAGAAGATCTATCGATGATTTTAATCTCAACACTGTTTATTTTACTTGCAGCAAGGTTAGAACTCTCTGATTTAATGATGCTAGATAGTGACGTTTTTATATTTTTAGCTATCGTGCTATTTATAGCTCGCCCTGTGTGTATTGCAATATCGACTTTTGGTACTGACCTACCAATGAAGTCACGCTTAGTACTCGCTTGGATTGCGCCACGCGGTATTGTTGCCGCAGCTGTTGGTTCTGTATTTGCGCTGAGCATGATGGAAGCTGGTGTTGCTGATGCAGAAAAAATGGTGCCGCTCATATTTACCGTTATTATTATTACCGTGGTGCTGCAAAGCCTAACTGCCATCCCTTTAGCTAAACTGCTTGGTGTACGTCAACCATCACCAAGTACCATTTTAATTATTGGTGCAAACCATGTATCGCGTGCTATTGCGCGAGGCTTAAAAGATCAAAATATTCCTGTGCATTTATCTGACCCTGCATGGGAAAACTGTAAAATGGCCCGTATGGATGGCTTGCCTTGCTACTACGGTAATCCACAATCTGAACATGCTGAGCGTTACTTGCCTTTAACCACTATTCGTAGTGTGTTGGCACTGTCACCAAATCGCCATCACAATGCGCTAGGTGTACAGTATTTTTCTCACTTACTTAATGATAAAAATGTGTTTTCGCTACGCTCATCTTCATCGCATGCTAAAGCGAATAAAGACAGCGCGACTTTCTTATCGCGCCAAATTTTATTTGGTGAAAACGGCTCTTATGCACGCTTAAGCAGTGTGATAGCGAAAGGCGGTAAAGTAAGTGCTACCCGTATTTCTGATGAGTTTAGCTGGGAGCAATATCAAGAAATGAACCCAGAGGCAATTCCACTGTTTATTCTCAAAGGGGATAAAGATGGCGATGACGATGCGCCAGTTAAACTTAGACCCTTTACCAGTGATATGGAAAAACCACCGCAAGAAGGTGAGCGCATTGTTGCTTTGCAACCGGCTAAAATATCACTACTAAAAGATTCACAAGCAAAAGCTAAAGAAGAAAGTTAACACTTTTATTAAAAACTAATAAAAAGGCCTAACTCGCAAGAGTTAGGCCTTTTTAGTGTATTTTTGGTATATCAATATGCTTACATAGGTAGGCGAGCACGAGCCACAACGCTGGCTGGCATTTTTTCGGCTAACTGAGCTAATAAACGCGCAATTTTTTTATGTGTATTGGCATCTGCAACCTTGGCATTAAATAACCAACGATACATATCTTCAAAGTCGCGTGGACTGCCGTAGCCTTGGTTAAATAACTTAACTAAGCGAAACTGCGCTTTTAAATTTCCCTGCGATGACGCTTCACGCAAATAAGTGATTGCCATTGCTTTATCTTGTTGTACCAAACGCCCAATGTCGTAGTAACGCCCTAACTGCTCTAAAGCCGCTGCTAAGCCCTGCTCAGCCGCTTTTTGCATATAGTACACACCTAACTCTACATCGCGATCAACACATACGTTATAGGCTAGCATATCGCCATATAAAAACTGATACGATGGTAATGCCATTTTATTGGCTCGCGCTTCTATATCTTGTACTAACTGGCAATCATCTGCCTTAACCCGGGCTAAATGGGTGTTTTTATTAATTAGCGAAATTAACTCAGTCTCAGTATACAGTGGCACTGCTGCTGCCGTTTCTTCTGCTAAGCTATTGCTGCTCATCAATAAAGAGAGTGTCATTAATGGGAATAACAAAACTGAATGACTAAAAAGTAACTGCATCTTTATCACTTATAAAAATAAACCTATTAAATACTATACAAAGATCGTTCCAAGATTAATATTTAACCTGAACTCTAGTTAAGAGATTTACTAACGTATTGAATCATAGTTATATTTAATTTTATTTTCTCTAGCCAGAGGTTTTCAGTGAAAACAAGGCGAATTTACGCGTCAATAGCTGGCCTATTGCAAGTAAATTCAACGCAGTTAGCGCTGAAAATAGCTGCTTGAGATAAGTTTATTATCCGGATCTCAGGTTATTTATACTCTATTGTTATTTTTAGACATAAAAAAAGCTGCATTAAGCAGCTTTTTTCAAGTCTAGTTGATATTACGCAAACGGATTGCGAAGTATCATAGTTTCTACACGATCAGGACCAGTAGAAATAATATCAACAGGAACACCAGTGAGCTCTTCAATACGCTTAACGTAATCAATCGCTGCTTTTGGTAAACCATCAAGGCTAGTTACACCAACAGTATTTTCTGACCAACCAGGCATTTCTTCGTATATTGGCGTTACTTTTTCGTAACCTTCAGCTGCTAATGGCGTTACGTTAGTAACTGTGCCATCTTCAAGCTTATAACCAGTACAGATTTTAAGTGTTTCTAAGCCATCTAAAACATCAAGCTTAGTTAAACAAAAACCAGAAATACTATTGATTTGCACTGCACGACGCATTGCTACGGCATCTAACCAACCAGTACGACGAAGTCGACCAGTGGTTGCGCCAAACTCATGGCCTTTATCGCCTAAGTGCTTACCAACTGGGTCTTGCTTATCAAGGCCGTCGTAAAGCTCTGTAGGAAAAGGGCCTGAACCAACACGTGTAGTATATGCTTTAATAATACCAAGCACATAATCAAGGTGTAGTGGGCCAAAACCAGCACCAGTAGCAACGCCACCAGCTGTAGTGTTAGAAGACGTTACATAAGGGTAAGTACCATGATCGATATCAAGTAACGTACCTTGTGCGCCTTCAAACAAAATGTTGTCGCCAGCTAAACGCGTTTGATCTAAAAGCTCAGTAACATCAACAATCATCGCTTTTAAAATATCAGCAACGGCCATTGCGTCATCAAAGGTTTTCTGAAAATCAACAGCATCTACTTTATAGTAATTAACTAAAGTAAAGTTATGGTATTCAAGAACTTCTTCTAGTTTTGCTGCGAATAGTTCAGGATTAAATAAATCCCCTACGCGCAAACCACGACGTGCCACTTTATCTTCGTACGCAGGACCGATACCACGGCCAGTTGTACCAATTGGCTTATCACCACGTGCAGTTTCACGGGCTACATCTAATGCAACATGGAAAGGCAAAATTAATGGACATGCAGCACTGATTAAAAGACGCTCGCGTACAGGTACGCCACGTGCTTCTAACATGCCAATCTCTCTCATTAGCGCTTCTGGTGATAATACAACACCATTACCAATCACACATTTAACATTGTCACGTAATACACCCGATGGAATAAGGTGCAGAACTGTCTTTTCACCGTCGATCACTAAGGTATGGCCAGCATTGTGCCCACCTTGATAACGAACTACTAAAGATGCTTTATCTGTAAGGAGGTCAACTACCTTACCCTTACCTTCGTCACCCCATTGGGTGCCTAATACAACAACGTTTTTACCCATTGTAACTTCACTTAAAAAAATTAGGACAAGATTTTACCAGAAAACAAAGCCAAAGTTCACCCCGTTTAGCTTATATTTTCCGCTCGTATATTTATATGTATAAATATTAACTAATAACCACATAGATAACAGTGGTTTAATGCATTAAATCTGTTTCAATAAAAAGCCCCACTAACGCGAGGCTTTTAAGATTTAAATATATTGGTTAGCTTTATTGTGCAGTAGCACCTTTCATATATTTAAAGAAGTCGCTATCTGGTGAAAGAACCATTACGTCTTGCTTGTTTTTAAAGGTTTGTTTATACGCCTCTAACGAACGAACAAAACTAAAAAACTCAGGATCTTTATTGTACGCATTAGCATAAATAGCTGCTGCATCTGCATCACCTTGACCACGTACTGTACGTGAATTACGCTCAGCATCGGCAAGCATTACCGTTACACGACGATCAACGCCAGCACGAATAGTTTCGGCTTTTTCTTGACCCTCTGAACGATGTTCTTTAGCAACCGCAGTACGCTCTGCACGCATACGCTGATAAATCGAGCTACTTACTTCTTGTGGTAGGTTTATTTGCTTAACACGCACGTCAAGTACTTCAATACCTAGCTCGCGGGCACTTTCAGAAGCTTGTACTAACGCCTCTTCCATTAACTCGCTACGCTCACCCGACACTATTTCACGAATAGTACGCGTACCAAAGTTAGTACGTAGACCGTTATTTACTTTTTGTTCTAGCAGCGTTTCAGCATATTGCTTATCGCCACGAGCACGCAAGTAAAAAGCACTAAAGTCGTTAACACGCCATTTTACAAACGAGTCAACAATTAAGTCTTTTTTCTCGCTCGTTACAAAGCGGTCTGGTGTACCATCAAGCGTTTGAATACGTGCATCAATACGACGTACTTGGCTAAAAAATGGTACTTTAAATTGTAAGCCGGGGCTGTACACTATGGCTTGATCATCACTGTCTTTTTGTACTTTACTGAATAACAAAACAATTGCTTTTTGCCCTTCAGGTACAACAAAAACTGACGAGAAAGACATTACAATGGCAGCTAATAGTATGACTAAACTAAAGTTTTTCATTATTGTTATCTCCCATCATTAAAACGATCGTTGTTAAAGCGGTCATTACCACTATTAACAGAGCTGTTACGTGACGTATTTACTTTGTTACGTAAATCTTGAATATCACTTGAGCTAGGAAGTGCAACACGGGTTGCTGTGCCTTGCTTTTCCATAATTTTATCAAGTGGTAAGTACATCATGTTGTTGCCACCTTTTACATCAACAAGTACTTTAGAGCTATTGCCTAATACTTCTTGCATTGCATCAATGTATAAACGTTCACGAGTTACTGTTTTAGCCGCTTGATATTCTGGTAATAGCTTTTCAAAACGAGCAACTTCACCTTGTGCCTCAAGTGTAATACGCTCTTGATAACCTTCGGCTTCTTGAGTCATACGTGTAACTTGACCACGAGCACGAGGTTCAATTTCACGCGCATATGCTTCAGCTTCACGGATAAAGCGCTCTTCATCTTCTTGTGCAGCAATTGCATCATCAAACGCATCTTTAACTTCAGCCGGTGGACGAGAATCTTTAAAGTTCACGTCAGTCACAATTAAACCTAAGTTATAAGGTTCAATAACCTTGTTCAGCTCATCCCATGTATTTTGGCGCACAACCTCACGGCCGTTTGTTAGTACTTGGTCCATTTTTGCATGGCCAACTACATAACGTAGTGCACTTTCTAGTGCTTCTTCTAAGCTACTATCAGCATTAGTTACACTAAATTTATACAAGTATGGGTCAATAACACGATATTGAACTTGGAACTCAACGCTTACTACGTTTTCGTCTTCAGTTAACATAAAACCAGACGTTGATAATGAACGAACAGCTTCAATATCTACTGGTATTATGGTTTCAATAAAGGTCATTTTCCAACGCAGACCAGGATCAGCAATACGATCATACTTACCAAATTGAAGAACCACACCACGCTCAGCTTCTTTCACGGTATAAATACCACTGAGTGCCCATACAATTACAGCAATTATAAGTATAAATGAAATACCGGCTCCACCAAGTCCACCGCCGCTACCATTGCCCGGTTTTTTGCCGCCAAATAAGCCACTAAACTTGTTACTGAATTTACGCAGCACCTCGTCTAAATCAGGTGGGCCTTGATCTCGTCCGCCTTTGTTATTCCACGGATCTTTATCATTGCCATTATTACCCGGTTCATTCCAGGCCATAGCTATACTCCATTGTTATCTAAATAAATAAGGAAATTGAGTTAAATCTAACAAATCTACTGCGTTTCTTATACAAAAACCGACATTAATTACATCAATTTTTAATCACAGACGATAAAACCAGCAATTTCAGGACCAAATTCTTTAATTAAACGATTCCACTCAACTATAGGTAACCTAACATCTAACAGCCAGTTACCTTGTTCATCAAAGCGCTCGTCGCTTACCGCACTTAAACTAAATAACGACGATCTTAACCGTCCATATTGTGGTGCGAGCAATAATGTTTCGCTAAGCATTTGTTTAGCAAGTAATTCGCTAATAGCTTCGCTAAGTAACTCGCAACCTTCGCCGGTTTGAGCAGAAAGCCATACCCTTATAGGTTGGCCTTCATCATCGCGATCAATACGCGCAGTAATATCATCCAGCGCATCAATTTTGTTATAAACCAATAATTGCGGTACTTCATCAGCTTCAATTTCTTTGAGTACTGATTGTACTTGTTCAATATTTTCTTTTAGTCGTGCATCTGCCACATCAATAACATGCAGCTGTAAGTCGGCTTCTCGCGTTTCTGTTAGCGTCGCTTTAAATGCCGCCACTAAGTCATGCGGCAAATGGCGAATAAAGCCAACAGTATCGGCTAAAATAACCGGACCAACATCGCCTAACTCAAGTTTTCGTAACGTTGGGTCAAGCGTCGCAAACAATTGATCTGCAGCATAAACATCTGAGTTTGTAATACGATTAAATAATGTTGATTTACCCGCGTTAGTATACCCTACTAACGATACAGTTGGTATTTCGTTACGGCTACGAGCTCGTCTACCTTGCTCGCGCTGTACAGCAACTTTATCTAGGCGTGCACGAATATTTTGCAGGCGGGCGCGCAATAAGCGTCTATCGGTTTCGAGCTGTGTTTCACCTGGCCCACGTAAACCCACGCCCCCTTTTTGACGCTCTAAATGCGTCCAACCACGAATTAGTCGCGTGGACATATGACGCAATTGCGCCAGTTCAACTTGCAACTTACCTTCGTGGGTACGTGCACGTTGCGCAAATATATCAAGAATAAGGGTGGTTCTATCAAGCACACGACATTGCAAAATGCGTTCTAAGTTACGCTCTTGGGACGGTCTGAGTTGATGATTAAAAATAACGACATCGGCATTGTGGATTTTAACAGTCTCAGCTATTTCTTCTGCTTTACCAGTTCCGACAAATAGTTTCGGATGTGGTGCTTGACGGCTGCCTTGCACAACCGCCAAACTACTAACACCAGCAGAAGATACCAACAATTCTAATTCGTGAAGATCTTCACGATCCCCCTCTTTAGGAAAGTCAATATGAACTAAAACTGCCTGTTCGCCAGATTTATAGCGGTCAAACAAGCATCACGCTCCTAATTTAAATGTTTCCAGCTTCAGGTTCTTCAGTGTCGTCATTTTCTTGAACACCTTGGAAATTAACTGCACGAGCAGGAACAACTGTTGAAATTGCATGTTTATACACCATTTGATTTACGGTGTTTTCTAGTAAAATAACAAATTGATCAAATGACTGAATTTTACCTTGTAATTTTATGCCATTAACCAAAAAGATTGATACTGGGATGCGCTCACGGCGTAGTGCATTCAAAAATGGGTCTTGTAACGATTGGCCTTTTGCCATGTTATTATTCCTTCGTTCTAGGTGTTATTATAATTAAGTGGCTGAACTTATTTAACAAAGCTAAATTTTATTCAACTACTACTAGCTTAGCGAACTTACTACACGATGCAAGTTTTCTTCATCACCCGTTGTTAACCATGTAACATCAGGCCAGCTTCTTAACCAAGTTAATTGGCGTTTAGCCAATTGACGTGTAGCCGCAATGCCGCGAAATACCATTTCATCATGGTCAATTTCACCCGCAAGGTAATCCCACATTTGTCTATAACCTACACAACGAATAGAAGGCATATTGGGGTGTAAATCCTTACGTAGATATAGGGTCGAAACTTCATTTTCAAACCCCTGTTCGAGCATTATTTTAAACCTTTTTTCAATTCGCTGATGTAATTCACTGCGCTGCGTTGGCGCAATAGCAAATTGATGAAAAGTATAAGGTAAAACCGGCTGTTTTTGCTTTTGCAGCTCGGTCATGGTTTTACCTGTTAATTTGTATACCTCTAAAGCACGATTAATTCTTTGTGAATCGTTTTCACTCATTTTTTGCGCTGCTTGCGGGTCTATTTTTACCAGTTCTTGATACAAATGTGGCCAGCCATATTGCGCAGCTTGCGCTTCAAGTTCGGCTCTTATTTCCACGTTAGCTTCTGGCAGTGGTGATAAACCATCAATCAGAGCCTTGAAGTACAACATGGTGCCGCCAACTAATACCGGCACCTTACCTTGCTGATGAAATTCATCTATTTTTATTATCGCATCACGTCTAAAATCAGCAACTGAATAAGTTTCACTTGGGTCAAGTAAATCAATTAAGTGATGCGGAGCACGTGCTAACTCTGATGCATCGGGTTTAGCCGTGCCAATATCCATACCCTTATATACTAACGCTGAATCAACACTAATTATTTCGGTATTTAAATGCTCACACAATGAAATTGCCAACGCCGTTTTACCCGCTGCAGTTGGACCCATTAAAAATATGACTGGTAAATTACTCAACACGAATACCTTAATCTAATTGCGTTAAATAGTGCTCTATATCTATTTTAACTGCTTTTACACGCAAACGTTCAATTGTTTGCGGATTATTTTGCATGCGGGCTTGCTGCGCTAAAAAGATATTGCTGGAATAAAAACGCGCTGGTGTGTGCTGCATCTGCCACGCCAACCAGCTTTCTATGTTTTCAAGTGGTGCTTTACACGCTTCCAGCAGGCTTTCAACCGCGCTAGTAACGTCTAATAAATATAAGCACGCAGGAAGTTTTTTAACCATCACAAACTGTTTTTCAATAATTAGCTCAAAACCTAATAGCGTAAACCAAGACTGTTGCGCTGCTATTAGCTCACAGTCTTGCTTGGATAAATTAACCCGTACTGGCAACAACAGCGCTTTGCCCTCTAAGCTGCCCTGCTCTTTTATTTGCTCATGCCAATCATCAACTAATGCATATTTAAAATGTGAGCAATACAATTGCTGCTCGCTGCTAAACACACACACGCCTTCGTTGATGCTGATAATAGCAACCGTTTTTAAAGCAACTGCCTGCTCCACAGCGTGTGACTGGTTAACCCCAACAGATACGTGAGCACCTTGGTCAAAATGCGCGGCATGCTGCTCACTCACGCCCTGATAAAAAGCATTAATATCATGATGATTAGTGCTAGGTGTAGCTCTGTAGCCGCCGCCACTCCCTCCCGCACCACGCGAACTTAGCGATGCGCCGCCAGAACTGACACTATGAGATGGTTGCAATTGCGATTTAGGATAATCAAATACCTCACCCGACTCAAAATTCCCAGTGGGAGAACGCGCAGTGTCTGTCTGACTAAATGCCGTATCGGCTAGGTTATTTAAAGGCTCATTAGTAAACTCACCTTGCAGTGGCACAACAACTTGTTTAATTGCTTGTAGTATAAAGTCGTGTACTAAACGCCCTTGATGAAAACGTACTTCGTGTTTTGCCGGATGAACATTTACATCAACTTGACGAGGGTCAATATCAATATAAATAACAAAACCGGGTAACTCTTGGGCACCACTTACTTCTTCAAATGCTTGGCGAATAGCGTGCAGTATAAGCTTGTCGCGCATCATACGATTATTTACATAGGTATACTGCACGGTGTTAGCAGAACCAACCGGCAATACCCAGCCATGGAGCTGCAAGCCCCCCTCGCCCGATTGAATATGCAAGCCTTGCTCAGCAAATGCTTTACCCGCCACTTGCGCTACACGGGCAATTGCTTGGCTAGGATCAGTTTTAGCACGGTACTGCCTGACTACTTTTTCATTATGAGTAAGGGTAATAGATACATCAAATCGACTCAGCGCAATGCGCTTTATAAGCTCATCAATATGGCTAAACTCTGTTTTTTCGGTACGTAAAAATTTGCGCCGTGCTGGCGTATTAAAAAATAAATCTTTTACTTCTATGGTGGTGCCATCTGGGTGCGCTACTGGTTTTACTTGCACAGCCATATCGCGGCCTTGTGCAAATGCTTGCCAAGCGGCTTCTTGATGTTTAGTTTTTGAGCTTAGCGTTAAGCGCGAAACGGAACTAATTGACGCCAGTGCTTCACCTCTAAATCCTAGTGAGCAAATATTTTCTAAATCATCGAGGGATTTCAATTTACTGGTTGCATGGCGAGAAAGCGCCAATGTAAGCTCGTCTTGAGCAATACCCGCACCATTGTCACGAATACGAATTAGTTTTTGCCCACCTCGCTCAATATCTATTTGAATGCGTGTAGCACCAGCATCTAGGCTGTTTTCTACTAATTCTTTTACCACCGACGCGGGGCGCTCGACCACTTCACCTGCAGCAATTTGGTTCGCTAAACGTGCGGGTAGTATTTCAATACTCATTCAATTTCCTAACAAACATGGCTCTAATGATAAGCAATTAACTTTGCGGTATATCGAGTTCTTGGCCAATAAATAAGGTATTAGAGCTTAATTTATTCGCCTGCTTTAACTTGTTTATAGTTATGCCGTAGCGACTCGCTAACATGCTTAACGACTCCCCCGGGCGAACTTTATGCTTGGTTGGATATTGCGACTTTAACTTGGCAAATAAAGAATCGTCAGGTGGATTTTTTAAGTAATAATTTTTAATTGAGGTAAATATAGCTTTGGCTAAACGCTCTTGGTGATTAGCACTTTTTAGCAATTTTTCTTCACGGGGATTAGAAATAAACCCTGTTTCGATTAAAATAGAAGGAATGTCTGGTGACTTTAATACTGCAAGACTCGCATGTTGAGGATCTTTTTTATGTAACTTTGCCACCTTACGCAGCTCTTTTACTACTTCATCAGCAACGCTCAAACCGGTTTTCATCGAATGATCCATCGACATATCAAGCAGTGCTTGCGCTAAGTACTTTTCATTGGCGGCATCTTTTATTACATCTGCCGCGCCACCTAAAAGCTCAGAGTGTTTTTCTTTATCTTCAATCCATTTACCTATTTCTGAGTTAGCACGGCGCAGTGATAACACCCACACTGAGGCACCATTTGGACCTGGGCTCGTAAATGCATCAGCATGAATAGAGACAAAAAAATCAGCTTTTTTCTCACGAGCACGATTGGTGCGGGTATTGAGCTTTACAAAGTAATCGCCGCTGCGCACCATACGCGAAATCATCCCGCGCTCAGAGTCAATCATCCTCTCTAAGCGTTTAGCTATTTGTAATGTAATCGTTTTTTCATAGGTACCCGATGGGCCAATTGAGCCAGGGTCTTCGCCACCGTGACCAGCGTCAATCGCAATAACAATATCGCGCTCTTGGCTTAATTGACGGTTTTTAGCCGCTGTCTGCGCTGGTGATACTGCTGTGGATGATTCACTTTTATCATATAGATCAACAACCAACCTGTTTTTATAGGGGCCCGTTGGTGCTAATGCAAAAACCACAGGCTTTACCGGGGCACTCAATTCAAAGACAAAGCGCACGCTGTGTTTATTTTTTGGTTTAGAATAACGAAGCTTACTAACAATTTGATGCTCAGGCGGAATACCGGGTAACACTTTAAGCTCCCGTGTTTGCTCTAAATCAACCACTAAACGGCTAGGATTTTTAAGCATAAAATAACTAAAGTCAGGCTTTTCAGTTAAATCAAATACCACCCGAGTGCTATCGGGAGATGGCCAAACGCGCACACTATTAATGGTATTTTGTGCCCATAGCGACGAACTCATAGTGATAGCTACAAGATAAATAAAGAGTTTAATTACACCGCGACTCATGTTGATAGTGACTGCCTTAACTATTTTATTATTTGTTATATAACCAATATTATTACTCTGAGGTTAAGTTATTTAGTTTTTCAATAATTACGCTACCACGCTCACTGGCACTATTAATAACGATATTTCGCTCATCGCCTACATAGCTTAAGGTAATATTTAAATCTGGCACAGGAATAAACTCTCCGCCTTTTTCTGGCCATTCAACCACACAAATTGCTTGCGCTGAAAAGTAATCGCGTATTCCCATATATTCAAGTTCTTCTGGATCGCCTAAACGATACAAATCAAAGTGGTAAACATTAGCGCGCTCCAGCTCATATGGCTCTACTAAGGTATACGTTGGACTTTTAACCTTACCTGTATGGCCAAAACCTTGCACTATGCCACGTGTAAAGGTGGTTTTACCCGCGCCTAAATCGCCATGTAAATAAATTACCGCACCTTGCTCTATAATAGCCGCAATTCGATTGCCCATTGTTACCGTGGCAATATCATCACTCAAGTGAGACTTAAAACTACGTGACATTATTACCTTTACCTCAAAAATTTATTAAAGCGCATATTTGTTAATCATACCAGATTATTTATTTAAGGTGATACAGCCAATTTTTAAAGATAAAAAAACCGGCTAAGCGCCGGTTTCTATTAACGAGGAATTATAGTCCCAATTTTTTCTCAAGATAGTGGATATTAGTCCCACCATTTTGGAAGTTTTCGTCTGCAAGAATTCTTTTATGCAGCGGAGTATTGGTTTTAATACCGTCGATTACTAATTCATTTAGTGCGTTACGTGCACGAGCAATTGCTACGTCACGGTTTTCACCGTAAGTAATTAGCTTACCAATCATTGAATCGTAATGTGGTGGAACCGTGTAGTCAGCATAAATATGGCTGTCCCAACGAATACCTAAACCACCCGCAGGATGAAAACGTGTAATTTTACCCGGTGATGGAATAAAGGTTTCTGGGTCTTCTGCGTTAATACGACATTCAATTGCATGGCCGCGAATAACAACATCGTCTTGAGTGAACGACAATGGCTGACCAGCAGCAATTTTTAGCTGTTCTTTAACTAAATCAATACCTGTAACCATTTCAGTAATTGTATGCTCAACCTGAATACGGGTATTCATTTCGATAAAATAAAACTCGCCGTTTTCGTATAAAAACTCAAACGTACCAGCTCCACGATAACCAATTTCAATACAGGCACGCGTACAGCGCTCACCAATAAATTTACGTGTTTCTGCTGTAATTCCTGGAGCGGGTGCTTCTTCTACTACTTTTTGGTGACGACGTTGCATAGAGCAATCACGTTCACCTAAATGCACTGCATTACCTTGGCCATCTGCTAAAATTTGTACTTCGATATGACGTGGGTTTTCAAGGTATTTCTCCATGTAAACCATGCCATTACCAAAGAACTGCTTCGCTTCTTGTTGGGTTAATGCAATTGAATCAATCAGTTCAGCTTCGCTGCGCACAACACGCATACCGCGACCACCACCGCCACCGGCGGCTTTAATGATTACCGGATAACCAATGCGCTTAGCAATTTGCATATTGCGCTCTTTGTCATCTGATACTGGACCATCTGAGCCTGGTACACACGGAACACCGGCTTTACGCATTGCTGCGATTGCAGATACTTTATCGCCCATAAGACGAATTGTATCGCCAGTAGGACCAATAAATACAAAACCACTTTGCTCAACTTGATCGGCAAAATCAGCATTTTCTGCAAGAAAACCATAACCAGGATGAATCGCTACAGCGTCAGTTATTTCAGCCGCGGCAATAATACGCGGAATATCTAAATAACTTTCTGTTGCTGCTGGTTTACCAATACAGATGGTTTCATCTGCAAGCAATACATGCTTAAGATCGCGATCTGCCGTTGAATGCACAGCAACCGTTTTGATCCCAAGCTCTTTGCAGGCGCGCAATATACGAAGTGCAATTTCACCTCGGTTTGCAATGACTACTTTATCTAACATTAGAGTTGGCCTTTTAGGTTGCGCTATTATTCAATGATGAATAAAGGTTGATCAAATTCTATTGGCTCGCCATTTTCAGCTAAAATAGCTTTTACTGTACCAGCTTTGTCTGACTCAATTTGGTTCATCATTTTCATTGCTTCGATGATACATAATGTATCGCCAACTTTAACTTGAGAACCAACTTCTACGTATGCTGGCGCTTCTGGTGAAGCTGCAGCGTAGAATGAGCCAACCATAGGTGATTTAACTTGATGACCTGTAGAGGCTGCTGGAGCAGCGGCTTCAACTGCTGCTGCAGGAGCTGCAGCAACTGGAGCGGCAACTGGTGCTGGTGCATATTGCTGTGGCGCAAACTGAGCATAGCCTGGGCCTGCACTCATGTTATTACGATTTATACGTACTGATTCTTCACCTTCAGTGATTTCTAGCTCAGCAATACCTGACTCTTCTACTAATTCAATAAGTTTTTTGATCTTGCGAATATCCATAAACGGCCCGCCTATTAGTTTGTGTGTTTAAAATTAATTTGAGTTTTGCAATTGGTTTACTGCAGCTTCAAGCGCTGCGTGATAACCCATTGCACCTAATCCACATATTACGCCTTGCGCCACATCAGAAAAATACGAATGATGGCGAAACGCTTCACGTGCGTGCACGTTGCTTAAATGCACTTCAAAAAACGGAATATCAACACTTAACAATGCATCACGTAATGCGACGCTCGTATGCGTAAATGCAGCAGGATTAATAATTATATAATCAATCGCTTGCCAAGTATCGTGAATACGCTCTATCAGTGCTTGCTCACTATTACTTTGGAAGTGCGTTAACTCAACATTTAAACTATCAGCGGCACATGTTAGTTCGCTCATAATTTCGCTTAGCGTACGTGAACCGTATTTATCTGGCTCACGTTTACCTAGCATATTTAAATTTGGGCCATTTATAACTAAAAGCTTGAATTTTGCAGCCATAATACGCGATATATCCTATAAGTATTGAGTTAAGCAGTCGTTAGCTAATTTTTTACAATTATGTGATTATAAAAAATAAGATAACAACAATTTCTCACGTTAACCAACTATTATAGTGATTTCGATGTAAATAACAGCAAAATACTGGTCTTATCTCTGTATTGGGGACAAACATTGAGGTGGTAGTAATAGCCCCGCCTTTAAATTATGGGGGGCTATTATATTGCTACTTTACGCTGGCGCGCACTGTAGATAGGTGCTGAGCAAAATCGTCAGCATTCAAAAAGCCGGTAACACGTTGTGCACTTAGCTCCTCTCCTTGGGTATTAAAAAACAAAATACTCGGCAAACCAAACACCGTATATTCTTCCATTAGCTCGATTGTTTTGTTATCGCTGTCGGTTAAATCGACTTGAATAAGCTCAAAGTGACTAAACTCATTTTGCACTTTTGCATCGGGAAAGGTGTAATGCTCAAATTCTTTACACGCAATACACCAATCAGCATATAAGTCGACCATAACCAGTCGGCCTTGCTCATTAGCGTGAGCAACGGCTGCTTTTAACTCAGTTAAATTGGCTACTTGCTTAAACTCATTACTTTGCGCACTTACTTGCATTGTTTGCATGTGTACTGGCCAAAAGTAATTCTTAGTTAAGTTAAAGCCACTAACAACGAGTAACGTTGCAGCAAACCACAGCGCTGTTTTTAACTTGCTTTGCATTTGGCTACTTTGCCAATGATGTAAGTAAAGCGCGGTTGCTAAGGCTAATATTCCCGCCATTAATAAAATAACATCGGCATCTAAAAGGCGCTCGAGTAATATAAGTGGCACAACTAGCATAATAAAGCCAAATAGGGTTTTAACTTGCTCCATCCAGCCACCGGCTTTAGGCAATAGTTTTCCGCCCGATGTACCGAGTAACAATAATGGCAGCCCCATCCCTAAACTCAGTACATAAAGCGTTAATCCCCCCACTAAATAGTCGCCACTTTGTGCTACAAACAATAGCGCCGCTGACAAAGGTGCGGTGGTGCAAGGCGAGGCAATCAAGCCCGATAATACGCCCATTAAAAACACACCAACGTAGTTGCCACCTTTTTGGTTATTACTTACTTGGGTTAACTTGTTCATCATGCCACTTGGTAGCTTTATTTCGTACCAACCAAACATCGACATTGCTAATAATACAAACAATAAACTAAAGCTAATAAGTACATAAGGGTGCTGCAAATAACCTTGAACTTGCCCGCCAAGTGCGGCCACAACCAAACCTAATGCCGCGTAGGTCACTGCCATACCTTGAATATATACAAATGATAACGCGAAGGCTTTTTTAGTTGAGAGATTTTTTTGCCCAGCAATTAAGCTCGACAAAATTGGAAACATTGGAAATACACACGGTGTAAAAGCCAGGCCAACACCAACAACAAAAAATATCAGTAAATTAGTAATTAGCCCTTGGCTTGCTAACTGCTCGGTAAAGGTTAGATCTTTTTTAGGGGCATTGCTTGTCGGCTCATTCGTCTTGCTCAATGCTGTAAATGCGTTTGCAGTGGTTGCACTTTGCGTAGCCTCATCTGCATTTTGCAGCTGTTCACCGGCAATTTTGTTTAGTGGAATACTAATAACTTCAGGTGGATAACATAACCCAGCTTCAGCACAACCTTGGTAACGCACTTTTACTACTGCTCCCTCAGTTACATTACTGAGCTTACTAACAATACTAAGTGCATTAAAAAAAACTTCTGTTTTACCAAAGAACTCATCTTCGATAACTTCTCCATTACCTAAGTCGCCTACTTCTATATTCGCGCCTTTGGCAATAATCTCTATTTTATTTTTATATAAGTAGTACTCAGGTGCAATATCCCAGCCTATAAATAAAGTATTACCTTGCTGATCAAAATCAAATACAAATGCTTGGTCTACTTGTAAAAAGGTTTGTTGGGGAGGTGCAAGTAAATCACCAAGTATATTATTAGCCTTAGCTGGAGCCGCTAATAATGCAACCAGTAATAAAAAGAAAAAACGCATTAATTAAGTACCTCATCTATCCAATTAAAATAAGCTAAGTTACCCGTTGCCACATCAACAACCTGGATCTCTGGCACTTCGTAGCTGTGTAATGCTTTAATAGTTAAAAATACATCGTTCATTTTATCTAACTTTGTTTTGATCAATAGTTTGGCCTCGGTTGCCTCAACTACTTCACCTTCCCATATGTAAATAGAAGCTACCTTTGGTAGGATATTCACACATGCAGCCAGTTTTCTCTCAACTAATGCTTTTGCCAGCTCTCTTGCTTCATTTTCATCTTTGCAGGTAGTAAAAATAAGTTTAAATTGCGCCGCCATAATGAACCTTTATGTGTTTAATAATGTCTGTAAGCATAGTATCTGATAGCGTATGTAATGTGTAGGTGCTATAACTGCAAAAAAATAGCAATAGCACTTACTGTATCCTTGAAATTAGACCGCTCCACCCTCATTTATATTTCATCAACTCTTTTGAGTTTCATTATTTAGAGAGCTTTATGTTTAGATTTTTATTTGTGTTGTTTATCATTATTCCTATTATTGAAATCGCCTTACTTATACAAGTAAGCGAAGTAATAGGTGGTTTTTCGACAATTGCGTTAGTAATTATTACCGCGATCTTAGGCGCAAAAATGGTAAAACAACAAGGTATGAGCGCACTTCAAAAAGCGCAAACTCAAATGGCCGAAGGGCAAATGCCTGCCAAAGAGTTATTTACCGGTATATGCGTTATTATCGCAGGCGTATTATTGTTAACGCCTGGCATTATGACCGACGTTTTTGGGCTACTATTATTAACCCCAGTAATTCGCAACAAACTGGCAGCCGGCCTTGCTAGCCAAGCGACTGTACGTATGAGTGCAGGTATGCAACAAGGTAGTTCACCATTTACCCAACACAGTCAAACTGAAGCAGAACCTCATCAAGTGAACAAACCGACCATCATAGATGGTGAGTTTGAACGAAAAGATTAATTTTTTTAATTTTACGCTTGGATTTTGGCGTAACACCCCCATTATTGAATGCAACCAATATAAGCTTTTTTCTGCCCTTCGCAGAAACTGTTAGGAGAACTAAATAAATGAATATTCGTCCTTTACATGATCGCGTGATCGTTAAGCGTCTAGAAGAAGAAACAAAATCTGCTGGCGGTATTGTATTAACTGGCTCTGCAGCTGAAAAATCAACCCGCGGAGAAGTTGTTGCCGTTGGTAATGGTCGCATTTTAGAAAGCGGTGATGTTAGAGTATTAGAAGTTAAAGCCGGTGACACTGTGTTATTTGGCTCATATGTTGAGAAAGTTGAAAAGATCGAAGGTCAAGAGTACCTGATCATGCGTGAAGATAATATTTTAGGCATTGTAGGCTAAACCTACTTTTCGTTTATAAACATTTAAGAATTTAGAGGAATTTAAAACATGGCAGCAAAAGAAGTACTTTTTGCAGGTGACGCACGCGCTAAAATGCTAACTGGCGTAAACATCCTGGCAAACGCAGTAAAAGTTACATTAGGTCCTAAAGGCCGTAACGTTGTACTAGATAAATCATTTGGCTCTCCAGTTATCACTAAAGATGGTGTATCTGTAGCAAAAGAAATCGAACTTGAAGACAAGTTTGAAAACATGGGCGCACAAATGGTTAAAGAAGTTGCATCTAAAGCTAACGATGCAGCCGGCGATGGTACAACTACCGCTACAGTACTTGCACAGTCTATTGTAAACGAAGGCCTTAAAGCTGTTGCAGCAGGCATGAACCCAATGGACCTTAAGCGCGGCATCGACAAAGCAGTAATTGCTGCTGTTGCAGAGCTTAAAGCGTTATCTGTTCCATGCTCTGACACTAAAGCAATTGCACAAGTAGGTACTATTTCAGCTAACTCTGATAAAGAGATTGGCGACATCATTGCACAAGCAATGGAAAAAGTAGGCCGTAACAGTGGTGTTATTACTGTAGAAGAAGGTCAATCACTAGAAAATGAACTTGATGTTGTTGAAGGCATGCAGTTTGACCGTGGTTACTTATCTCCTTACTTTATTAACAGCCCAGAAAAAGGTACTGTTGAACTAGATAACCCATTTATTCTACTTGTAGATAAAAAAATATCTAACATTCGCGAATTATTACCAACATTAGAAGCGGTAGCTAAAGCAAGCAAGCCACTACTAATCATCGCAGAAGACCTTGAAGGCGAAGCATTAGCTACATTAGTAGTTAATAACATGCGCGGTATTGTTAAAGTATCAGCAGTGAAAGCTCCTGGTTTTGGCGACCGTCGTAAAGCAATGCTACAAGATATCGCTGTATTAACTGGCGGTACTGTGATTTCAGAAGAAATCGGCCTTGAGCTTGAAAAAGCAACAGTTGAAGACCTAGGTACAGCTAAGCGCGTAATTATCACTAAAGATGATACAACTATCATTGATGGTGCTGGCGAAGAAGCAGGTATTAACGGCCGTGTTTCACAAATTAAAGCACAAATCGAAGAAGCAACATCAGACTACGATAAAGAAAAACTACAAGAGCGCATGGCTAAACTAGCTGGCGGTGTTGCAGTAATCAAAGTTGGTGCTGCGACTGAAATGGAAATGAAAGAGAAAAAAGACCGCGTTGAAGATGCATTAAATGCAACTCGTGCAGCGGTTGAAGAAGGCGTAGTACCTGGTGGCGGCGTTGCACTAGTTCGTGCAGCAAGTAAGCTTGTAGATTTAGTTGGCGACAACGAAGATCAAAACCACGGTATTAAAGTTGCACTTCGTGCAATGGAAGCGCCACTTCGTCAAATCGTAACAAACGCAGGTGACGAAGCTTCAGTTGTAATTAACGCAGTTAAAGCAGGTTCAGGTAACTTTGGTTACAATGCTGCTACTGGCGAATACAATGACATGATTGAAATGGGTATCCTAGATCCAACTAAAGTAACACGCTCTGCACTACAATTTGCAGGGTCTATTGCGGGTCTAATGATCACTACCGAAGCTATGGTAGCTGAAATCCCTAAAGATGATAGCGCTCCTGATATGGGTGGCATGGGCGGTATGGGTGGAATGGGCGGTATGATGTAAACCCCACCTAAACCTCCCGGTTAAAAAACCCAGCCTCGGCTGGGTTTTTAATGTTATAGAAAAAATAAAAAACTAACTATACTCTTAGTCACTTAAGTACTATTGCTTAAGATAGTTGATTATTGAGTTGCAAATAAAAATTACTTCAACGTATTCTAGTGCAATTAAGCTTATGCCGAATCATACTCAGAGTAAGTTTTATTTACATAAACATTATTAAGGATATTGAGTTGAATAAAAGACCTGAAATAATCATCTCATCATTAGATGCAGATAGACTATATGATTTAATCGAATCATTGCCAGCAAACAGTTTTGCGGGTGAAAAAGAACTGGAAGCAGAATTAGGGCGAGCAACTATAGTTGATCCTAAAGACGTTCCAGCAACAATAGTTACCATGAATTCGACCGTAAATTTTGTTGTAGAATCTTCAAAAGAAGAATTTAATTTAACTCTTGTCTACCCGAAAGATCTTGACGCTAGCGGCCAAAAAATATCAATTTTAGCCCCTATAGGAGGCGCTTTACTTGGGCTATCACAAGGAGATGAAATTGAATGGCCTAAGCCTGGTGGAGGTTTAATAAAAGTAAAAATAAAAGAAGTAACCTACCAACCTGAAAGAGTCGGCGAACTACATAGATAATTTAACGAAGCTAATAAGTAGCTCCTAGCGCATTAAATTAATTAAAAACCCAGCTCATGTTGGGTTTTTAGTTTGCGCTATCATTTTAGCTCAAATCATTTCACAATATCACTTCCATAAATTTACTAACTGTTAAGCGTGATAATAACCGGGAGTTAATGTCAACAACAACCGAAAAGTGATCCACTCCACCATTTGAATATTGATCCACTATTTATTAAGGTTTTCCATTAACC